>DASWWB010000030.1:0-3078 GCA_036406115.1 Herpetosiphonaceae bacterium | reverse complement strand
CGCAGTGGGAGCTGGACCGCTACCTGCCGATCTACTAAATCCCGCCGCACAATCGATGCGCGACGCAGCGCCCCAGGCCGATCGCTCGGCCCGGGGCGCGCTGGTTAACGTTCTGTAGAGGGAGACAGACGCTATGGAAGCGATCAACGGCGCCGATACCGCCTGGGTCCTGGTTTCCACCGCTCTTGTTGTGCTGATGACGCCGGCGCTCGGCCTGTTCTACGGCGGCCTCGTGCGGCAGAAAAACGTCCTCTCCACCCTGATGCACAGCTTTTTCATGCTGGCCCTGATCAGCGTCCAGTGGGTGTTGATCGGGTACTCGCTGGCCTTCGGCCCCGACAAGGGCGGGGTGATCGGCGGCCTGGAGTGGCTGGGGCTGCGCAACGTGGGGATGGAACCCAACGCCACCTACGCCGCGACCATCCCCCACCAAGCCTTTATGATCTTCCAGATGACCTTCGCGGTGATCACGCCGGCCCTGATCTCGGGCGCCTTCGCCGAGCGCAAGCGGTTCAAGGCCTTCGCGCTGTTTTCCATCCTCTGGGCGACGCTGGTCTATGACCCGGTGGCGCACTGGGTCTGGGCCGACGGCGGCTGGCTGCGCAAGCTGGGCGCGCTGGACTTCGCCGGCGGGACGGTCGTCCACATCACCTCCGGCGTGTCGGCGCTGGTCTGCGCCCTGGTGCTGGGCCGCCGATTGGGCTACGGCTCCGAGCCGATGGAGCCCCACGACGCCACGATGACCTATGTCGGCACCGGCCTGCTCTGGTTCGGCTGGTTCGGCTTCAACGCCGGCAGCGCCCTGGGTTCGGGCGCCCTGGCGGTCACCGCCTTCGTCAACACCAACACCGCCGCCGCCATGGCCACCCTGGCCTGGATGACCGCCTCCTGGCTGCGCCACAAGCGGCCGAGCGTGCTGGGCGCGACCGCCGGCGCGGTGGCCGGCTTGGTCGGCATCACCCCCGCCGCCGGCTTCGTGACGCCGCTGGGCGCGCTGTTGATCGGCTTCATCGCCGGCGCCGGCTGCTTCCTGGTCGTCGAGTACGTGGTGCGCGGCCGGGTCGATGACGCGCTCGATGTCTTCGGCGTCCACGGCGCGGGCGGCATCATCGGCGCGCTGCTGACCGGCGTGTTCGCCACCAAGGCCGTCAACCCAGCAGGCGCCGACGGCGCGCTGCTCGGCAATCTCGGCCAGCTCGGCGTGCAGGCCCTGACCGTCGGCGTGGTCGCCCTCTACTCAGCGGCCATGACCTGGGGCATTCTCAAAGTGATCGACCTCGTCCTCGGCCTGCGCGTGTCGCAGCGCGAGGAGCAGCTCGGGCTGGACTCGACCCAGCACGGCGAAGTCGCCTATCGGATCGGCTAGCTAAGGAGGACCCCACCATGGATGTCGTGATCGCACTGGTGTTATTTCTCGGCATGATCGGCGCTTGGACCGTGCTTCCGGCGCAGGAGCAGCCCTCGGCCGAACACTAATCGCCCGCCCAACCCTATCGCGCTGGCGCACCCCCGTCTGGACGATCAGATCGCCGGATGGGGGTGCGCGTTGTTTCGCAGGCTGGCGCCGCCAGCGGGAGGCATCGATGAGCCCGTCACTCCAACTGATTTTGCTGCTGCTGCTGGTGATCGGCGCCGCCAAGCTCGGCGGGACGGTCAGCGCCGCGCTCGGCCAGCCAACCGTGCTGGGCAAGCTGCTCGCCGGCGTGATCCTGGGGCCGAGCGCGCTTGACCTGCTCCATATGCGGATGTTCAGCAGCCCGCACCTGCCCGAGACCCTGCACAGCCTGGCCGAGCTGGGCGTGATCTTCCTGATGTTCATGGCGGGGTTGCGCATGGAGTCGGCGGAGCTGCGCGAGGCGGGCAAAGCCGCCAGCCTGACCGCCAGCCTCGGCGTGCTGGTGCCGTTTCTCGGCGGCATGGCGGCGGCCCTGGCCTTCGGCTTCGGCCTGGCCGCCGCCGTGTTCGTGGGCTTGCTGCTGACGGCCACAAGCGTGTCGATCTCGGCCCAGACGCTGCTGGAGCTTGGCAAGCTGCGGACGCGCGTCGGCACCGCCATGCTCGGAGCGGCGGTGCTTGACGATATCCTCGGGCTGCTGTTGCTCTCGATGTTCTTCGCATCCCAGTCCAGCGGCGGCGGCGCCTGGTCGCTGCTGCTGCTGGTCGGCCGCCTGACGCTGTTCCTCGGCGGGGCCCTGCTGCTGGGCCGGCGCTACCTGCCGCGGCTGGTGACCGCCATCCGGCGCTGGTCGGTGAGCGAGCCGGTGCTGACGATGGCGGTGCTGGTGATCCTGGCGCTGGCCTTCGGCGCCGAACAGCTGGGCAGCCTGGCGGCGATCACGGGCGCCTTCCTGGCTGGTTTGCTGCTGGCCCAGACCGACGCCAAGGACGAGATCGACCGGGCGATCTCTCCGTTCACCTACGCGGTCCTGGTGCCGGTGTTTTTCGTCGGCATCGGCCTCAATACGGATTTGCGGGCGCTGCGCGCCGACCAGGCGTTGCTGGCGCTGGCGCTCTGCGCGGTGGCGGTGGCGACGAAGATCGTCGGCTGCGGGTTGGGGGCGCGATTGGCCGGCCTCAGCGGCCGCGAATCGCTCCAGGTTGGCGCGGGCATGGTCTCGCGCGGCGAGGTGGGGCTGATTATCGCCGGGATGGGCGTGCAGCAGGGCGTCATCGGGGCCGATGTGTTCTCGGTGATGGTCGTCGTGGTGCTGGTGACGACGCTGGCGACGCCGGTGCTGCTGCGGCTGAGCTTCCGCTCGCTGCCGCAAGCCCAGCAGCGCCAGGGCGAGGAGCCGGAGTTGGTTGTCGTTGGTTGAATGCGTCGGCGACGACGGCTGGCAGCGCTGCCAGGTGCATGAACAGAAAGGACATCCCATGGAAGCGCAAGTTCAATCCCTCACTGTGAACGCCAACATCTTGTGGGTTTTGCTGGCCGGATTCATCGTGTTTTTCATGCAGGCGGGATTCGCCCTTGTCGAGGCGGGATTCACCCGGGCCAAAAACGTGGCCCATACCATGCTGATGAACCTGATGGTCTTCTGCATCGGCGCGATCGGCTTCTGGATCTGCGGCTTCGCC
>DASWWB010000029.1:0-17855 GCA_036406115.1 Herpetosiphonaceae bacterium | reverse complement strand
CGCCCTCCCGCGCTGCGCGCGCCGGCGCGGGTCCGAGGCGGACGGCCAGCGGGCTGGCGCCGGGCGGCGGGGCGGCCTTGGTCCGGCTGGGGGTGTTCTTCTGGCGCCTGGCGTTCAGTTTCTGGTGCTGATGGTTGAATCTCACTGGCGGATCCTTTCGCGCATCCCTGGCGGGTTTTGGCTTGGATACGCCGCCGGCCATCAGCAGTTGCGCCCGCTAGCCGCCGGTTTTCCGCTCCTCAAGCTCGTCCTCGATCGCCTCGTCCAGTCGCCCGATCTCGGCGCTATGGGCTTTGTGAAAGGTGCTGAACTGCGCTTGGAGATGCGCCAGCTCGTCGTCGCTCATCTCCTCCAGATCGACCATGCCAGCCCGCGCGCCCTTGCTGACGCGCAGCAGCTCGTCCAGCTTGAGGTGGATGGCCTTGGCGTCGCGGTTCTGGGTGTTTTGAATCAGGAAGACCATCAAAAAGGTGACGATGGTGGTGCCGGTGTTGATGATCAGCTGCCAGGTGTCGGAGAAGCCGAAGATCGGTCCCGTCACGGCCCAGATGGCGATGATCGCCACCGCCGCGATAAAGGCCCAGGGCGAGCCGACCGCCGCCGAGGTTTTGTTGGCGAACTTGCGAAATAGGTCGTTCATTGCGCGCTCCCGTGTGCTGCGTCGATCCGGTTGCTTTGGAGCAGAATGAGCGCCACCGATGCGCGGCGATCCAGTGACTGGATCGCCGCGCATCGGCGCCGCTCGCGGGGCATTTAGGCGCTGTCCGCGCTGCCGGCGACGAGGAACTGATCGTGTTCGAGCATGTAGGTCCAGCCGTCCATCTCCGGCGGCTGGATGCCGAGCTGGGTTAGGATGGTGGCGATCTGGGTGCGGTGCTCGGTCGAGTGGTTGAGGGCCTGGAGCATCAGGCTGGCGCGCGGAAAGGAGTCGTGGGGCGGGTCGGCGACGATCTGGTCCGCGCGCGTCGCCAGCGCCAGCTTGAGCAGCTCGTCGCCGCTCCAGGCGGCCGCCGCGCGCAGCGCCTCGACGCCGGGGAAGCCCTCGGCCGGCAGCGGCTCGGGCGGCGCGGCGCCGCTCACCCGCCGCACATAGCTTAGCTCGGATTTGATGATGTGTTCCAGGGTTCTGCCGAGCGCCCCGAAGCCGCCGACTGCGGTTTCGCCCAGCTGGCCGTCGCTCAGCCCGGCGCACGCATCCAGCAGTTTCAGATTGGCCCAGCGGTTGTGGCGGAACAGCGCCGTGATGACGCTCCCGTCGGCCTGCGGCGATTCTTCCATCGTCACCCTCCGTTCTGCTGCCGCCCGGCCGCGCCAGGCGGCGGATCAAGAGGCCTATGATACGACGGATCGGCGCAAAATCAAGCTCGCATGTTCGGCTGGGTGCTGGCGGCGCCGCTGAGTTTGCGTGAAAGGCGATTAACGTCGAAAATGATCAGTGTCGGCCTCGCTGTTGTATCTATGCGGTGATCATTCCAGATGATAGGAAATAATAGTTTCAGGTGGTGCGATGAACGGATCTATTCCGGTAAGTTTGTATAAGAAGCTGCGGGATATGTTGACGGAATCTCGAAGGCAGGCGGGTATGACCCAAAATGAGCTGGCTATCGCCTTGGGTAAACCGCAATCGTATGTTTCTAAATATGAGACCGGTGAGCGCGGGATTAATGTGTTGGAATTTCTTCAAATAGCGAAGATACTGGGTATCAATGTCAGCGAGTTTATGCAAATATTGATTGATGAGATGGGTGGCGCTACTTAATAAACCTGATTCAGTATATACTGATGTGGGTTGTTTTTCAATATGAGGAATCTCATATCTTTGAAATAAGATTTGAGACTAAAATAAACAGGCTCCAAGTCATACTTGACTTAGAGCCTGTTTTAGGTTATAATTGATTTATCGCTTAGAAGGGCGATAACCAGTCGCCTTTAGCTCCTCACCGGCGATGATCATGCGCTGTACCTCGGAGGTTCCCTCAAAAATTTTGGTAACCCGCGCGTCGCGATACATCCGCTCCAGCGGCAGCTCACGGCTGAAACCCATGCCCCCATGGATCTGAATCGCCTCATCGATTACTTCAGATGCGCGTTCGGTGCAAAATAGCTTTACCATCGCTGATTCGAGCGTGGCGGGCTTGCCGGCGTCGACGAGTTCGGCGCAGTGGTAGACCATATGCTCCATCGCGTAGATTTTGGTGCGCATATCGGCCAGTTTGAACTGGATGGCCTGGAAATCGGCGATCGGGCGGCCGAACTGCTGGCGCTCGATGCTGTAGCGGATCGCGAGGCGGTAGGCCTCCTTGGCGGCGCCGAGCGAGGAGGCGCCGAGGCCGCAGCGGCCGATATCGAGCGTGCGCATCGCCACGGCGAAGCCGCCGCCGACCTCGCCCAGCACATTTTCGGCGGGGACGCGGCAGTTCTCGAAGAAAATGGAGGCGGTGTGGGAGGCGCGCAGGCCCATCTTCTCCTCGACCTTGCCGACCTTGAAGCCGGGGAAATCCTTCTCGACGATAAACGCGGTGATGCCGCCGCGGGAGCCCTTCTCGCGGTCATTGAGAGCGAAGACGACAATCACATCGGCGAACGAGCCGTTGGTGATCCACATCTTATCGCCGTTGAGGACCCAGTCGTCGCCGTCGCGGGTGGCGGTGGTGCGCATCGAGGCGGCGTCGGAGCCGGAGCCGGGCTCGGTGAGGGCCCAGGCGCCGATCAGCGAGCCGTCGTTCATGGCGCGCAGGTACTTGTCCTTCTGCTGGTCGTTGCCGTCGAGGAAAATCGACATGCCGCAGAGCTGGGCGTGGGCGCCGATGATCGTGGCGTGCGAGGCGCACTTGGCGTTGATCTCCTCCATCAGGATGCAGTAGCCGACGATGCCGGCCTCGGCGCCGCCGTATTTCTCGGGGAAGGGCACGCCGAGCAGGCCGAGCTGGCCAGCCTTCTTGATCGTCTCGATCGGCACCCGCTCCTGCTCGTCGATCTCGCGGGCGATCGGCGCGATCTCCTTGGTGGCGAAATCCCGGACCATATCGCGGAGGAGCTTCAGATCTTCGGTAAATTCCATCACAGGTCTCCTTTGACTGATGAGGGGCGGCTGACACACTGCGTCACGCCAACTATAGGGCGGGATGGGATGGTTGTCAATTTGTTAAGGGGTCAGAGGCCAGGGATCAGGCCGAACATCGGGAGAGCGAGCGCCGCCAAGGAATCCAGCTAGCCTGGCAGCCGGTCCTGGCCCCTGATCCCTGACCCCTGACTCGTGGTATAACAAAACGATAGCCCAACGAACGAGGAACCGACATGGACCCAGACTACCGAGTGATCGAGCTTGCCGGGCCGCCCGAGCAGATGGGGCGGCGGCTGGCGGCGGGGCTGCTGCGCACGCCCTCGCCGTTCCGGCGCAACCCGTGGGAGGACGATCATGCCTTTCTGCTGGCCTGCGCCAATCTGCTGCGGGCGGTGTACGAGCCGCTCTGGGAGGAGGTGGCGGCCTTCGCCGACGCGCTGGACCTGCCGCCGGAGCGCGGGCTGTTCGTGCGGGCGGCGCGCATGCCGCAGGGCTGCTCGGTGCTGGCCTGGCGGACAGCGGGCGGCCGGGTGCTGGTCGGGCGCAACTACGATTTCTACACCCAGATGCCGACCCGCCACCTGCTGATCACGCAGCCGGAGGCCGGCTGGTCGCACATCGGCATGAACGGCGGGCTGGTCGGCGGGCGCTACGACGGCGTCAACCAGCGCGGGCTGTTCATCGGCCTGCACAAAGTGATGGCCGACCGCGCGCCGGCCTACGCGCCGGGCATCCCCTACCACTTGATGCCGCGGCTGGCGCTGGAGCTGTGCGCCAGCGCCGCCGAGGCGATCGAGCTGCTGGCGGGGCTGCCGCAGCTGGCCCCGTTCAACTACACCCTGGCCGACAGCGGCGGCGATTTCGCCCGCCTGGAGTGCTATCCCGGCCTGCCGGTGGCGGTGCGCCGGCCGGCTGGCGGCGGGGCCGCGCTGGCGACCACCAACCACTACGATGATCAGCTGCTGGCGCCGACCCAGGGCCGGCGGCCGACCGCCGACTCGCGGGCCCGCGAGGCCAGCCTGCTGGCGGCGGTGGCGGTCGAGCAGGGCGACCCGTGGGTCCAGACCGCCCAGGCCATGAGCGACCACGCCGCCCCGCTCTGCTGCCACAAAGAGTTCGGCACCACGCTCTGGTCCGGCCTCTACGACCTGACCGGCCAGCGCGTGGCCTACGCCTTCGGCCCGCCCTGCGCCGCGCCGTACCGCGAGTACGAGTGGCCGGAGTGAGTGCCAAGGGGCCAGGGGGCAGGGATCAGGCCGGACGATAGGACCGCGAACGTCCCTTGGCGCGCCACAAGACCTCGCCGCCGGCCCTGACCCCTGATCCCTGATCCCTACCTGCCCTAGTCCAGCCGCTCGAAGATGCCGGCGGCGCCCATGCCGCCGCCGATGCACATCGTGACCATGCCGTAGCGGCCGTTGCGCTGCTTCAGCTCATCGAGGAGCTGGACCGTCAGCTTGGCGCCGGAGCAGCCGAGCGGGTGGCCGAGGGCGATGGCGCCGCCGTTGACATTGACCTTCTCCTGATCGATCTCCAGCTTGCGCAGCACCGCCAGCGACTGGGCGGCGAAGGCCTCGTTCAGCTCGAAAAGATCGATGTCGTCCAGCGACAGTCCCGCCAGCTTGAGCGCCTTGGGGATCGCCACCACGGGGCCGATGCCCATCACCTCGGGCGCCACGCCGCCGACGGCGTAGGAGACGAAGCGGGCCAGCGGCTTGAGGCCCAGCTCGTCGGCGCGCTTGCGGCTCATCACCACCACCGCGGCGGCGCCGTCGCTCATCTGCGAGGCGTTGCCGGCGGTGACGGTGCCGCGGGCGTGGAAGACCGGCTTGAGCTTGGCCAGGCCTTCGAGCGAGGTGTCGGTGCGCGGCCCCTCGTCGCGGCTGAAGGTCGCCGTGGTGCGCTTGATCTCGCCGCTGGCCTGGGCCTCGGCGAACTCGACCTCCAGCGGCACGATCTGGCTGTCGAAGCGGCCGGACTGGACCGCCTCGGCGGCCAGCTTGTGCGAGCGGTACGAGAAGGCGTCGGCGTCCTCGCGGCTGATGCCGTGCTCGCGGGCCACGTTCTCGGCGGTCAGGCCCATGTTGATGTAGATCTGCGGGTAGTTCTCGGCCATCCAGGGGTTGGGCGCGAACTTGTTGCCCGACATCGGGACCAGGCTCATCGACTCGGCGCCGCCGGCGATGATCGCGTCGGCGAAGCCGGCCATGATCCGCTCGGCGGCCATGGCGATGGTCTGGAGGCCCGATGAGCAGAAGCGGTTGACGGTCTGGCCGGCGACCTCCTGGGGCAGGCCGGCGCGCAGCAGGGCGATCCGGGCCATGTTCAGCCCTTGCTCGCCCTCGGGCATGGCGCAGCCCAGGATCACATCTTCGACCTCTTTGGGATCCAGGCCGGGCGCCCGCTCAAGCGCCGCCTTGATCACCGCCGCCGCCATGTCGTCAGGCCGGGTGGCGCGCAGGGTGCCGCGCTTGGCTCGGCCGACGGCGGTGCGGGCTCCGGATACGATGACTGCTTCGTTCATGGGTTTTAGCTCCTTAATATGGGTTTAGGGGTCAGGGATCAGGGGTCAGGGGTCAGGTCCTCGCCTGAGTCCCAACTGCTGGCCATGTAGTCAGCGCCTGTTTCTCTAACCCCAGTATTTCGGAGTGAACGGATAAGCCCGTTCAGTAATCGACCGACTTCTTGCAAGAGCCGCTGGATTGATGCAAGCTGGCTCTGATTGATATATTCAAGCCGCAAAGCAAGCTCGAGATGGGTTTCTGTTTCCATCAGGGAGCCGCGAGCGATCGATAAGAAGCGCAGGTAATCGCCTTGATGCAATCGCCCATGGCCTTCTGCGATATTCGCAGGGATAGAGGAAGCGGAGCGCCTGATCTGGCTTATTAAGCCAAAACGCTCATCAGATGGGAACAAGCGAGATAGTTGATAGACCTGGACTGCTGCGTCCATGCTTTTCTTCCACACCGCCAAATCCCTATAGCTCTGAATTTCTATGCGCGCCACATATCCTCTTTTCGCCCGAATTGCTTCGATCCGGCCTGATCCCTGACCCCTGATCCCTAATTGCGCAAAGGCTTGTTTGTCTGGAGCATATGCATGATGCGCTCCATAGTTTTTGGTTGTTGAACCAACTCTAGAAACGCCTCGCGCTCCCGATCCAAAATAAACTGCTCGTCGACCCACTGCGGGCTGGAGAGATCGCCGCCGGCGATGACATAGGCCAGTTTCTTGCCGATGAAGGCGTCGTACTCCGAGATAAAGCCGCCCTGCTGCATCATCCAGACGCCGACCTGCATCGCTGCCAGGCCGTCGCGGCCGGCGGCGTAGACCTTTTCGGCCTGGGGGGCGCGGTAGCCGCTCTCGACCAGGTCGAGCACGAACTGCTTGGCCTGGCCCAGCAGATCATCGCCGTTCATCACGATCCGGTCGGCGTCGGTCAGGAAGCCGTGCTCGCGGGCCTCGAAGGCGCTCATGCCGACCTTGGCCATGCCGATCTGCTCGAAGACCCGCTGGAGGTAGGGCACCGGATCGGCGTCGGGCGCCTTCATCGCCGGCGAGATGACGCGGCGCACGAACTCCTTGACGCCGCCGGCGCCGGGGATCAGGCCGACGCCGACCTCGACCAGGCCCATGTAGGTTTCGGCTGCGGCGCAGACCCGCGAGCCCTGGATCGAGACCTCGGCGCCGCCGCCGAGCACCCGGCCGAACGGCGCGGTGACGACCGGCTTGGGGCTGTAGCGCATGGCCTGCATCAGCGTGTGGGAGCCGCGGATCAGCTTGTCGACCTGATCGAGCTGGCCGCTCTGGGCCGCCATCACCAGCATCATAATGTTGGCGCCGACGCAGAAATCCTGGCCCTGGTTGCCGACGACCATGCCGACCCACTTGTCCTCTTTGAGCAGCTCGATCGCTTGCATGCCCATCGCCGTGATGTCCATGTCGAGGGCGTTCATCTTGGAGTGGAACTCGAAGCAGAGCACGCCGTCGCCGAGATCGAGCAGGCTGGCCGAGTCGTTGCGGGCCACTTCGGCGCCGGCTTTGCGCAGATCATCGAGATTGACGGCGAAGTCCGAGGCCGGCACCGGCTCCCACGCCAGCGTCACCGGGCTGATCGCCAGGCGCTGGCCGTTCTCCTTGCGGTAGAACGAGGTTTCGCCGCGCTCGACCAGCGTGCGGACCCAGTCGGCGACCTGGATATCGTGGGCCTCCATCAGCTGGACGCCATTCTGGAGGCCGATCGCGTCCCAGGTCTCGAACGGGCCGAGCTCCTGGGCGTAGCCCCAGCGCATCGCGTTGTCCACATCGTAGAGGTGGTCGCTGATCTCGGGCACGCGGCGGGCGGCGTAGGCCAGCGTCGGCAGCAGCATGTTGCCGATCAGCTTGCCGCCGCGGTCCTCGCCCTGGCCGACCAGGAACTTGAGGCGGGCCGGCAGCTCGCCCTGCTTCTTGGCCAGCTTGATGATCGGCAGATTGACCTCGCGGGGCGCGCGGTGCTCGCCGCTCTCCCAGTCGAGGACCCAGAACTCCTTCTTGCCGCCCTCGCCCTTGATCGTCTTGTAGAAGCCGCTGCCGGTCTTGTTGCCGAGCATGCCGCGCTCGATCAGGCCCTGGACCGGGGCCGGCGCCAGCAGGTACTCGCGCGACTCATCGCCGGGGACGGCGCTGTAGAGATTGTGGGCCACATTGACCATAATATCGATGCCGACCAGATCCGCCAGGCGGAACGTGCCGGTTTTGGGCCGGCCGATCAGCGTGCCGGTGAGGGCGTCGACCTCCTCGATCGAGTAGCCCTCCTTGACAATGTACTGGAGCGCCGAGGCGCCGCTGAACGAGCCGATGCGATTGGCGATGAAATTGGGCGTGTCTTTGGCGAGCACCACGCCTTTGCCAAGCTCCTGGCTGAAGAAGCGGGTCATGGCCGCGATCACCGCCGGATCGGTGTCGGGGGTCGGGATCATTTCCAGCAATTTCATGTAGCGGGGCGGATTGAAGAAGTGGGTGCCCAGGAAGTGGCGGCGGAAATCCTCGGAGCGGCCCTCGGCGATCTGGGCGACCGGGATGCCGCTGGTGTTGGTCGAGATCACGCTGCCGGGCTTGCGGATCTCGTCGATCCGGGCCATCAGCTGCTGCTTGGGCGCCAGCTTTTCGACAATCACCTCGATCACCCAATCAGCCTCGCTGACAGCGGCGAAATCATCGCTCAGGTTGCCGAGTGAGACCAGGCTTGCGGCGCCTTTGGTCATCAGGGCGGCTGGGCTGCTCTTGACGACCCGCTCCCAGCCCTGCTGGACGATCCGGTTGCGCACGGCCCGCGACTCCAGGGAGAGCTTCTTGGCCTCCTCCTCGGGGGTGAGCTTGTCGGGGGCGATGTCCAGCAAGACCGTCTGGATGCCGGCGTTGGCCAGGTGGGCCGCGATGCCGCCGCCCATCGTGCCGGAGCCGATCACCACTGCCCGATTGATTCGATAGGTCATGTTCACCTCGCTGTGAGCCCGCCGCGACCGGGCGGGGCGGATGCGATCCGGGGCTGCCCGGCGGGCCGGGCCTGCAAGCCGATCGCCATGGCTTGCAGCAACCGATTGGGATCCGGCGGCTCGCCGCTTACTCCGCGATCTCCGGCACCACGATCTCCTGGCTGAGATCGATTTTGGCGATCTGGCGCAGGCTGTCGGTGAGCAGATCGACCGTGTCGTCGCCCAGGGCCTGGCGCATGGCCTGCTCGACCGCGTCGCCGCGGGCGCGGGCGGCGGGCAGGCGCTCCTGGCCGCGCTCGGTCAGGGCGATCCTGGTCGAGCGCCGGTCGGCGGGATCGGCCTGGCGCACCAGCCAGCCGTCGCGCTCCAGCCGGTCGATGATCGGCGTGAGCGTCGAGTTGTCGAGGTAGGTGCGGGCGGAGATCTCGCCCATGGTGGGCGTTTCGGCGGGTTTGATAGCGGCGAGGACGAAATACTGGGCGGTGGTCAGGCCCAGCGGCGACAACACCCGGTTGTAGTGGCTCACCAGCTGGCGCGCCACCCGGCCGACTTGGAAACAGAAGTGGTAATGCATGTCCATGAGCTACATCCTCGTAGCGTGACGCGGCCGGAAACAACGGGGGCGGATAGTCCGTGTACCAAATAATACCCCAACTAGACGCGCCGCGTCAAGCAAATAGGAAACACCGGCAGGGGAACGGGCGGCCAATCAACGCCGAGCGCGCCATCAGCACCGCGGGATCTCACAGCCGCGGGCACGGCGCACACCTTCGGACCGACTCTGGGGCCAGATCAGCATGGCGACATCCTTGTCCTTGCCCCACTCCGTCGTGGGGGCTCCATCATAGCATATGTCGCCGGAGGCATATCGGGGGTCAGGGGTCAGGGGTCAGGGATCGGGGATCGGGGATTGGGGATCGGCATGGACTTTTGGCGGCGCCCGTGGCTTTGCCGTCCGGCCTGACCCCTGATCCCCGGCCCCTGGCCCGGTTGCGCGAAGCACGGCCCTGTGCTATACTTTTGGCGCAAATATCAGCAGTGGCGGATCGTCTAATGGTAGGACAACGGGTTTTGGTTCCGTTTATCTAGGTTCGAATCCTGGTCCGCCAGCCAATGCAAAGCTTAAATGTCCATGCGATGAAGTGAAACCCATGCCCCTCCACAATCGAGTGCGAGGGGCATGGGTTTATTTGGGAGGCGCGAATGGCGCTGGGAGTCGTGATTGTGGCCGCCGGCAAAGGCACGCGCATGCAGTCGGCGCTGCCCAAGGTCTTGCACGCGGCCAACGGGTTGCCGCTGATCGGCCATGTGGCGCGGCTGGCGGACGGGCTGGGCGCCGCCAAGGTGGCGCTGGTGCTGAGCGAGGACGCGCTGGAGCCCGTGCGCGGGCGCTACGGCGAGCGCTACGCCTACGCCGTGCAGCGCGAGCGGCTCGGCACCGGCCACGCCGTGGCCCAGGCGCGGGCGGCGCTGGAGGGGCTTGACGAGATCCTGGTGCTTACGGCGCCGATCCGCTGCTCCGGCCGGCCTCGGCCCGGGCGCTGCTGGAGGCCCGGCGCGCCGCCGCGGCCCCCGCCGCGATCACCACCTTCGCCGCCGCGCGGCCCGACGGCTACGGCAGGATCGTCCGCGACCTGCTGGGCCAGGTCACGGCGATTGTCGAGGAGCGGGACGCCACCCCCGAGCAGCGTCTGCTCCGCGAGGTCAACCAGGGCGTCGCGGCCTACGACGGCGCCTGGCTCTGGCCGGCCCTGGAGCGGCTGGCGCCCAACCCCGGCAACGGCGAGTACTATCTGACCGACCTCGTCGGCCTGGCGCTGGCGGAGCGCGGCCCCGGCGCCGTGCCGGCGCTGCAATTGGCAGATCCCGAGGAGGCGCTGGGCGTCAACGACCGCGCCCAGCTGGCCCAGGTCGGCATGATCCTCAACCGGCGCAAGCTGGAGGAGCTGATGGCCGCCGGCGTGACAATCGTCGACCCGGCGCAGACCTACGTGGACGCCGATGTGCGCGTCGGCCGCGACACGACCATCCTGCCAGGCACGATGCTGCGCGGCGCCACCGTGATCGGCGAGGGCTGCGAGATCGGCCCCAACACCGTGATCGAGGACTCGCTGCTCGCCGACCGCTGCCGGGTTACCCTCTCGGTGGTAGAGCAGGCGAGGATGGACGACGGGGCCAACATCGGACCATTTGGCCACTTACGCAAGGGCGCCCATCTGATGGAAAATGTGCATATGGGCAACTTCGGCGAGGTCAAGAACGCCACGCTGGGGCCGGGCGTCAAGATGGGCCACTTCTCCTACGTGGGCGACGCCACGCTCGGCGCCGATGTCAATATCGGCGCCGGCACGATCACCTGCAACTTCGCCGCCGACGGCCGCAAGTACCGCACCGAGATCGGCGCCGGCGCCTTCATCGGCTCCGACACGCTGCTGCGGGCCCCGGTGACGGTCGGCGAGGGCGCCACCACCGGCGCGGGCTCGGTCGTGACCAAGGACGTGCCGCCGCACAGCGTGGCGGTGGGCATGCCGGCCCGGATTATTCGGCGCAAAACGACCGGGGAATAAATCCTGCGGTCTCGCATTGATAGTGGGTCTCAGACGTTTAAGGTAGTCAATGCCAACGTAGCGAAAGGGCGTGCGCGACATGGATGGACGTTTGCAGGTGTTCACCGGGAATTCCAATCCCAAGCTGGCGCGGTCGATTGTGTCTCATCTCAATCTCAACCTGGGCCGGGCGCTGGTGGGCGAGTTCAAGAACGGTGAAACGCGGGTGCGGCTGGAGGAGAACGTCCGCGGCTCCGATGTGTTTGTGGTGCAATCCCTGATCACGCCAGTCGACCATCACCTGATGGAATTGCTGCTGATGATCGACGCGCTGCGGCGCGCCTCGGCCCAGCGCGTCACCGCCGTCATCCCCTACTACGGCTACGCCAAGCAGGAGAAGAAGACCACCGGCCGCGAGCCGATCTCGGCCAAGCTGGTCGCCAACCTGATCACCACCGCCGGCGCCGACCGCGTGCTGACCATGGACCTCCACGCCCCCGCCATCGAAGGCTTTTTCGACATCCCAGTCGACCATCTCCAGGCCGGCCCGCTGCTGGCCGACCACTTCCGCGCCAAGGGCCTGAACAATGTCGTGGTCGTGTCGCCGGACGCCGGCGGCGTGGGCCGGGCCAACAAGTTCCGCGAGCGGATCGGCGCCAGCCTGGCGATCATCGCCAAGCAGCGCCCCGAGCCCGATGTCTCGGAGGTCGTCGAGATGGTCGGCGACGTGTCGGGCAAGCGCGCCGTCATTTTTGATGATATGATTTCTACCGGCGGCACGCTGGCCGAGGCGGCCAAGACCCTGATCGACCGCGGCGCCGTCAGCGTCACGGCCTGCGCCACCCACGGCATTTTCGCCGGCAACGCCCTGGAGTTGATCGCCGACTCGGTGATGGACGAAGTGATGGTCACCGACACCATCCCGGCGCTGCCCGAGTCCGCCGCCGCCCGGATCAGCCAGATCAGCGTGGCGTCGCTGTTCGCCGAGGCGATCATCCGCATCCATAAAGATTTGTCGCTGAGCGCGTTGTTCAGCTAACCCTAGCACTTGAGGAGGAAGCACGGCCCAGGCGCGGATCGCCGGCCCGGCACCCGCCGCCCGGCGATAGCGCGACTATCGCCCCGCCTGCGCCCAAAAATCTATGGATCCTGCACGTAGTATCGAGCTGCTCGGTCTGGTCGCCTGCCTGGTCGTCGTCGGCCTGGCGTCGGCCGCCGATGCAGCTCTCTCCGCCGTCACCCGCCACCGCATGAATCAGCACCTGGAGAGCGGCGAGCGCCGCGCCACCGCGCTGATGCGCCTGCTTGAGGACCCCTACCGCTTCCGGCTTTCAACCCTCGTGCTCAGCACCAGCGCCACGATTGTCGCCACCACCCTGCTGATGGCGTTTGTCCGCGACTGGGGCGGCTGGCAGCAGGCCGGCGCCCTGCTCGGCCTGCTGGTCGTCTGGCTGACGCTCGGCACCACCCTGCCCAAAAGCCTGGCCACCGCCCATCCCGACGGCACCGGCCTGCTGGTCGCCCGGCCGATGGGCCTGCTGCTGCTGCTGATCGCGCCGGTCAACTGGACGCTGAGTCTGCTGGCGCGGCCGATCGGCATGATGACCGGCGCCAACCCGCAGCTTGTCACCGAGGAGGAGCTGAAGCTGCTGGTCAATGTCGGCGAGGAGGAGGGCGTGATCGAGGCCGAGGAGCGCGAGATGATCGAGGGCATCTTCGAGTTCAGCGACACTGTGGTGCGCGAGGTGATGGTGCCGCGCATCGACATCGTGGCGGTGCCGGCCACCGCCTCGCTCGACGAGGCCCTGGCCCTGGTGCTGGGCGCCGGCCACTCGCGCCTGCCGGTCTACCAGGATTCGGTCGATCACGTCGTCGGCGTGCTCTACGCCAAGGATCTGCTGCCGGTGCTGCGCGACAACCGCCGCGACCAGCCGCTCAGCGCCCTGGTCCGCCCGGCCTATTTCGTCCCCGACACGATGAAGGTCGATGATCTGATGCGGGCGCTGCAAAGCCGCAAAGTCCACATCGCCCTGATCGTCGACGAATACGGCGGCACCGCCGGCCTGGTGACGATCGAAGACCTGCTGGAGGAGATCGTGGGCGAGATCCAGGACGAGTACGATGTCGAGGAGCCGCCGATCCAGGAGGTCGGGGCCGGCGCATGGCTGTTCAACAGCCGGATCTCGCTGGACGAAGTCAATGATCTCGCCGGGCTGCACCTGGCCAACGAGGATGTCGACAGCCTGGGCGGCTACGTCGCCTCCATCCTCGGCACCATCCCCAAAGTCGGCGACTCGATCACCGCCGAGGGCGCGACGATCGAGGTGCTGGCGGTCCACGGGCTGCGCCCCGAACGGTTGAAAATCGTGGTGCCGCAGCCGGTGATCGAGCAGGCGGCCACCGTTGGAGAATCCCAGGATGAACACGGTTGACTACGAGGCGCTGCTGCAGGCAGCCCTGGACGCCCGCAGCCGCGCCTACGCGCCCTACTCGCGTTTCAGCGTCGGGGCCGCGCTGCTGACGGCCAATGGCCAGATTTTCCCTGGCTGCAACATTGAGAACGCCGCCTACTCGATGTGCCTGTGCGCCGAGCGCTCGGCCTGCGCCGGGGCCTGGAGCGCCGGCGAGCAGCGCTTCGTCGCCATGGCGGTCGTCGCCGACACGCCCGGCCCGGTCTCGCCCTGCGGCGCCTGCCGCCAGTTCCTGTTCGAGCTGGCCCCGGCCATGCCGATCCTGCTCGCCAATCTCCAAGGCGCCCGCCAGCTGACCAGCCCCGGCGAGCTGCTGCCCGGCGGGTTCAGCCCGGCGTCGCTGGAGTTCGGGGGGCAGGGGGCAGGGGCCAGGGATCAGGATTCAGAGTAAGGGGCCAGGGATCAGGGGCCAGGCCGGATCGAAGCATGATGGGCGCTTTCTGATGCCATGTATGGCTCAAGGCGGCGCCTCTCCCTCTCGACGTTCGGCCTGATCCCTGGCCCCTGATCCCTATTTCCCCCTCGCTTGACCATCCCCCGCGTTTCCGCGTATACTGCTGGCGCCCAATCAACGATTTGCCTTCCGGCGGAGGAACCCACATGGCCGACGCCCCCACATCTAGCCTCAAACCACGCTTGCTCCAGGGCCGGCGGCTGCTGCTCACGGTGCAGGTCATCCATAGCGACGATTTCTTCCCCCCGCCGGACGGCTGGCTGGACCCGGTCGAGGTGGCGCTCTACACGGCCCACATGGGGTGCAGCCTGGCCTCGGCCACCGGCGAGCGCCGCTACAGCGATTTCGCCGGCCGCGACGAGGTGCTGTGGGCCTCCAACGCGCTGCTCCAGAACATCCAGCTGCGCCCGGAGTGGGGTTTCTCCCCGCCGCACACGCTGGATCTGACCCGGCTGGCGACGCTGGTCAACCGCTTCGTCAAGGGCTGCCAGGGCATGATCCGCCCCAACCACCCGCCGGCCACCCTGGGCCTGGCGCTGATCCCGTCCCACGGCCTGCTGATCCAGGACCCCGAGACGGGCATGGTCGCCGGCCCGCTCTCCACCCAGCCCCGGGTGGTCGTCCAGGCCACGCTGGCGCCCGACGTTGATTTCCTGATGGTCGAGCACCTGCGCACCATGCTGCTGACGCCGGCCAAATCCTGAGCCGGCGCCGCTCTCTCCGCTCAGTGTTGAGCTTCTCCCAGCGTTGCGTTCGACACTGCGCGTCGAAAGGTTGAACCAATGCCTCAGTCCTTCAAAACCGATTCTTCCATCGAGATTAAGCCGCTGTACGCGGAGGGCGACCAGGGTGACGCGCCGCCCGGTCCCGGCGAATTCCCCTACACCCGCGGCATTTATCCCACGATGTACCGCGGCCGGCCCTGGACCATGCGCCAGTACGCCGGCTTCGCCTCGGCCCGCGAGACCAACGAGCGCTTCCGCTATCTGCTCAGCCAGGGCCAGATGGGCCTGTCGGTGGCTTTCGATCTGCCGACCCAGCTCGGATTGGACTCCGACAGCCCGCTGGCCGAGGGCGAGGTGGGCAAGGTCGGCGTGGCGATCGACAGCCTGGAGGATATGCTCGCGCTGTTCGAGGGCATTCCGCTCGACAAGGTCAGCACCTCGATGACGATCAACGCGCCGGCCAGCGTGCTGCTGCTGCTCTACGAGCTGGTCGGCGAGCGCCAGGGCGCGCCCTCCAAATCCCTGACCGGCACCATCCAGAACGATATCCTCAAGGAGTATGCGGCCCGCGGCACCTATATTTTCCCGCCCCGGCCCTCGATGCGCCTGATCACCGACACCTTCGCCTACTGCGCCGACCGCATCCCGCGCTGGAACACGATCAGCATCAGCGGCTACCACATGCGCGAGGCCGGCGCCACCGCCGCCCAAGAGCTGGCCTTCACCATCGCCAACGGCATCGCCTATGTCCAGGCGGCCCGCGACGCCGGGCTGGCGGTCGATGATTTCGCGCCGCGCCTCTCGTTTTTCTTCAACGCCCACAACGATTTCTTCCAAGAGATCGCCAAGTTCCGCGCCGCCCGCCGCATGTGGGCGACGATCATGCGCGAGCGCTTCGGCGCCAAGGACGAGCGCTCGCTGATGCTGCGCTTCCACACCCAGACCGGCGGCTCGACCCTGACCTCGCAGCAGCCGCTCAACAATGTGGTCCGAGTCACGCTCCAGGCGCTGGCGGCGGTGCTGGGCGGCACCCAGTCGCTGCACACCAACGGCTACGACGAGGCCCTGTCGCTGCCCACCGCCGACGCCGCGACCCTCGCCCTGCGCACCCAGCAGATCATCGGCTTCGAGAGCGGCGCCACCGCCACCCCCGATCCGCTCGGCGGCTCCTATTTCATCGAGGCGCTGACCAACGAGCTGGAGGCCAAGGCCTACGAGCTGATCCAGCGCATCGACGATCTCGGCGGCGCGGTGCGGGCGATCGAGGACGGCTTCGTCCAGGGCCAGATCATGGACGTGGCCTACGACTTCCAGCAGCGGGTCGAGTCCGGCGAGCAGGTGGTGATCGGCGTCAACACGTTTGTCACCGAGGAGGCGCCGGTGCCGGTCTTCAAGCCCAACCCGGCGGTCGGCGCGGAGCAGACGGCGGCGCTGGCCCGCATCCGCGCCGAGCGGGACCAGGGCGCGGTCGACGCCGCCCTAGCCGATGTGCGCCGGGCCGCCGAGGGCAGCGCCAACGTGCTCTATCCGCTGCGCGCCGCCCTGGCCGCCATGGCGACGGTCGGCGAGGTCTGCGGCGTGCTGCGCGAAACCTGGGGCGAGTACCGCCCGGAGGTGATTATCTGATGGGGCGGATGGACTGCCGGGGGCTTGAGTCAGGGGTCAGGGGCCAGGGATCGGGGCCGGCGGCGCAACCGTTCGGCGCCGGCATAGCGTCTCATAGCCCGTGGCCAGGCTGGAATGGTCGATTCCTGCTGCCAGCCCCGGCGGCGCCCGCGGCCTTGGAGTCCGGCCTGGCCCCTGATCCCTGGCCCCTGCGCGGCCATGCCGCGTAGCCCGTCGCGGCCCTGGTTGCTGCTGGCGGTGATCGGCCTGGTGGGGCTGCTGTCGACGCTGAGCTGGGACTGGCTTGACGGACGGGCCGGCTCATGGATCATGGTGGGCGTCGCGCTGGCGGCGCTGGTGACATTCGGCCTGGCGCGGCGTACTCGGGGCTAAATCGCCCGCTTGTGAGGAGGATGCAATGTTCGGTGTTCTGCGTGGGTGCGGCAAGCACCTCGACCAGGTTCAGCATCAGGAGTGGTGGTCGCACATCTGCGGCCTTTGCCTGGCCCTCCGCGACGGCCACGGCCAGGCCGCCCGCATGACCACGAACTACGACGCCGCCCTGCTTTCTGTCTTGTACGAAGCCCAGGCCGAGCAGCCGCCGGAGGCTGCGACCCATGCTTGCCCGCTGCGGCGCTTCAACCGGGCGCCCGTCGTCCCGGCCAGCCGCGTCGGCGCTCAATACGCCGCCTCGGTGGCGCTGCTGGCCGCCGGCACCCGCATCAACGATCATCTGGCCGACGGCGACACCTGGCTGCGCCGCGTGCCGCTGCTGCCGGGCCAGATCGCCAAGCGCTGGACCCGCCGCGGCCGCGAAAGCCTGGCCGAGCTGGATTTCGATCCCGCCGAGATTGAGCAGCAGACCGCCTCCCAGGCCGCGCTGGAGCGCCAGACCGATCTGCCGTTCGAGGCGTACTCCGCGCCGACCGAGGCCGCCGTGGGCGCCGCGTTCCGCCACACCGCCGAGCTGGCCGAGCGGCCCGAGAACGCCGCCGCGCTGGAGCAGATCGGCCGGATGTACGGCAGAATCATGTTCCTGCTCGACAGCTACCGCGATTTCCACGATGATGAGCGCAACGGCGTCTTCAACGCGCTGGCCCGCTGCTTCGAGCCCGCCGCCGTCAAGGCCCAGGCCCGCGATCTGTTCAAGGCCGCCTACGCCGGGATCAAGGATCAGTTCGCCCAGCTCAAGCTCGGCAACGCCCAGCTGCTGCACACCCTGCTGATCGCCCAGCTGCTGACGACCGGCAACCACACGCTCCACGCCTTCGATCCCGGCCGCCCGCCCGGCTTCGAGGATCTGGTCGACAAAGGCGCCGAGGAGGCCTCCAAAGCCGCCGGCCGCTCCGGCACCGGCCTCAGCGATTGCTTCGCCTGCGGCGATTGCTGCGCCTCCTGCATCCCCGACGACGGCACGTTCAACTGCTGCTGCTCGTCCTGCGACGGCTGCGACGGCTGCTGCTCCTGCTGCGACTGCAACTGCAACTAGGCTGAACGCGAAGGGGCCGCCCGG
>DASWWB010000028.1:0-2075 GCA_036406115.1 Herpetosiphonaceae bacterium | reverse complement strand
GACGGACGGCGGCAGATCTGGCGCTCCGACGGCACGCTGGCAGGCACGCATCCTGTCCACGATTTCACCAATCAATCGGTCCAAAGCGCGCGGGTGCTCCATGACCTGGTGTATTTCGTCGTCGAAGGCCCCGGCGCGGAGACCACCGAGCTCTGGCGTTCGGATGGGACGACGGCCGGGACATTCCGGATCGAGGGCGCCGGATCGGACAACGGCTATGTGTTCCTGAGGACTGTCGGCTCCCGCGTGCTAATTCAGGCGAGCGATCCGCAGCATGGCCTCGAACTGTGGCAGATTGTCGCGCGGGATGCGGCGCCGCAGCTGCTCGCGGATCTCGAACCAGGTCCGGCGGGGTCGTGGTGGTTCGAGGAGGCGGTGCCGCTGCGCGACGGCATCTTCTGGGCCGCGAAGGACCGGGCCGCCGGCATGGAGCCGCGCATGCTCCGTCCCGGCTTCGCCCCGTATGTGCGGCCGGCTTGGGCCGGGGGGCCGCCAGGCGGGCGGGCCGCCGCGCCGCTCCGCTGGGGCAATCACGGGACCGGCAGCCAGCCCGTGACGCTCTCCCTCACCCTCCCGCCGGAGGTGCGCCTGGTGAGCCACACGCTCCCAACCTCGGGCACGGTGGCGGGCTCCGTCGTCACCTGGGCGCTGCCCGATCTCCCGACCGGCGAATACGAGGCGCGCGTGATTGTGCAGCTGCCGGATGCGCCGCGCGGGACCACGTTGACGGCAACGCTGGCCCTGGCGCCGGGAGCGGACAGCGTGCCGCTTCGCTTGACAACGGCCTATCAGGCGTATCTCCCCCGCATACACCAGGCTAGCCCCTAAGGCAAAAAAGGCGAACCGGCAGCTGTCCGCGCCGGGAATGCTCGCGCTGGGAGCCAGCGCGAGCATTCCCGGCGGTTGCCATCCTCCTGCCAAGCCGCCGCATCCCCGCCCTGACACGACGGGTTGGAGCCCGCCTCGTCAGGGCGCCGCCCGGAAGATCCGGTAGACAATTCCCCCTGCGTCATCCGACACATACAGGCTGCCGTCAGCGCCGGGCAGCACATCGACCGGCCGCCCCCAGACCGTGCCGTCGCCCTTGAGCCAGCCGGCGGCGAAATCTTGGGGCGGGCCGGCTTTCCCATCGTCCAGCGGCACGAAGACGAGCTTGTAGCCGGTGGGCTGGCTGCGATTCCAGGAGCCGTGGAAGGCGACGAACAGGCCGCTGCGGTAGGGCTCGGGAAAATTCGTCGCCGCGCCGAACGCCAGGCCGAGCGGCGCGCTGTGGGCCTGCATCTCAACTACCGGCTGCTCGACGCCGGCGCAGCCTGCGGCGCCGCCAAACTCGGGATCGACAATCCTGCCGGAGTGGCAGGCCGGCCAGCCGAAATCCAGCCCGGCCGCCGGCACCGTGTAAATGTTCTCCGGCGGCTGGTCGTCGCCCAGCATGTCGCGGCCGTTGTTGCTGGCCCAGATCTCATCGCTGCCGGGCCGCAGGACGATGCCGACCGCGTTACGCAGGCCGCGAGCATGGAGGCGAGGGTTGCCGCCGTCGGCGTCGTAGGCCATGATCGCCGCCCGCCGCTCGTCCTCCTCGCGGCAGACGTTGCACGACGAGCCGACCGCCACATATAGCGTCTTGGCGTCGCTGCTGAACAGCAGCGTGCGGGTGTTGTGGCCGCCCTCCGGCAGCCCGTCGACGATCGTCTCGCGGGCCTGGTAGACGCCCCCGGCGTCGGGCTGGCTGAGCCGCAGCACGCGGGTCGTCTCGGCCACGTACAGCGAGCCATCGGGATGAAAGGCCAGGCTGGAGGGATCCTCCAGCTCGCCGGCGACCGTCTCGGCCTCCTCGCTCACACCGTCGCGGTCGGCGTCGGGCAGGCGCACGATCCTGCCGGCGGCGCGCTCGGCGGCGTAGAGCGCGCCGTCGGGGCCGAGCGCCAGCATCCGCGGCCCGCGCAGTTTCTCGGCAAACACGCTGATGCCGAATCCCTCCGGCAGCGCGATCGCGTCGGCGGGCGGCACGACTCGCGTCGCAGCCGGCGGATCGGCGGGAGTGGCGGGAACCAGGGTGACGGTCACAGGTGAGC
>DASWWB010000027.1:0-11839 GCA_036406115.1 Herpetosiphonaceae bacterium | reverse complement strand
GCCGGCGGCCAGCGCGGCGGCGCCGGGATAGAAATACGACCCGGCGACCACCAGCGCTTTGCCGAACGTGCCCTTGTGGCTTTCGGCGGGGCGGGCGGGCAGCAGCGAGCGAAGAGTTGCTTCCGAAAGGTCGGTAGTGTTCATGGATTCCTCCCAGCTTGCAGGTAGATCAATCGGCGCCAGCGCGACCCGCCCGGCCCCCGGCCCCAGCCGGTGCCCGCGCTTCAGCAGCCCGGTGGCGACTGTCAGCTCGGCGTTGATGGCGGCGCCCCACACCTTGCCGGTGTCGGCGTCGAGGCCGGTCGGCACGTCGATCGCGACCACCGGAGCGCCTGAATCATTGACGGCGGCGACGATCCGCGCCAGCTCCGGGGCCAGCGGCCGGTTGACGCCGACGCCCAGCAGCCCGTCCAGCGCCAGATCGGCGGCGGCCAGCAGCCCGCGCAGCGCGGCGGCGTCCGGGTCGTCAGCAGCATACACCACTTCCGGCCCGAGCGCCCGGACGGCCTGCCAGCTCCAGTCTGATTCGTCAGGCCGGCGCTTCCAAACATAGAGCGCCACCGCCGCGCCGGCCTCCGCCAGGTGGCGGGCTGCCACCAGCGCGTCGCCGCCGTTGTTGCCGGGGCCGACCAGCGCCAGCGCCCGCCTGCCCGCCGCCGATCCGCCGAGAAAGCGGATGACATGGTCGGCGACGCCGCGCCCGGCCTGGGCCATCAGCCCCGCCCAGGTCGCGCCCTCGGCCACGCTGCGCGCCTCAAGCTCGCGCATCTGGCTCGCGGTCACAAGATAGGACTCAAACGGCTGGGTCATGGCGCGGGAAAATCTCGACCGGCCGGAACTGCAAGGCGTCGCAGGCGGTGAGATAGTAGCTGACGCCGTCGCGCTCGCCGACTGTCGCGCTCGCCCATTGGTCGGGCTGGTGCAGGTGGCCGTAGACGCAGGCGGCGGCGGTCCCGCCCTCGGCGGCGGCGGCGATCCGGGCGGCGAACTCGGTCGGCTGGCCCTCGCGGAACGGCGGGAAGTGGATCAGGGTGTAGATCGGCCGGACGCCCTCGGCCAGGGCTTTTGCGCCCGCCAGCGCCCGCTCCAGCCGCCCCAGCTCGCGCTGGTAGATCCGCAGGTCGGTTTCCTGATCGAAATCGCGGTCGCCTGGCACCATCCAGCCCCGCGTGCCGCAGATCACCACATCGTCGATGATCAAAGCGTCGCAGTCGACGATCCGCAGCGAGGGCGGCAGGATGGAGCGCACCCGCGAGGCGCTGCTCCACCAGAAATCGTGGTTGCCCTTGCACAGCACCTTGCGGCCGGGCAGGCTGTCGATCCAGGCCAGGTCCGCCAGCACGTCCGGCATGCGCATCGCCCAGGAGATGTCCCCCGGGACCAGCACCAGATCCTCGGCGCCGATCAGCTCGCGCCAGTGCGCCTCGATCGTGGCGGCGTGATTCAGCCAGTGGGCGCCGAAGACATCCATCGGCTTGGCCTGCCCGCCCGGCAGGTGGAGATCGGCTATCGCCCAGATTCGCACAGTGAAGGCTCCCATCCCGCAGCTTCGCAGAGGGTATTGTACTCGAAGATGGGCGATCAGCCAGCAGTCATCAGTCGTCAGTCGTCGGGGGCCGACATACCGGTTGCGGCGACTGCGGCGGCTTTGAGTCTGCTCCTGACGACTGACGACTGACGACTGAATCCCTTGTTGCGCATTGCGTTAAAACTTTGGTAAAATTCCCGGAACAACCTCAACAGATTCCCCTGACTTTCATCACATTGCCGTGAGGAGGCAGCCCATGGACGAACAAAACCTCGCCCAGGTGTTCCGCAACCGCTCGACACAGTACGCCGACCTGACGCGGTGGCGCCAGAGCCGCAAGGGCTCCTGGATCACAGCAACCTTCAAGGAAAACCAGCTCCAAGCCAATCAGATCATGGCCGGCCTGCGCGAGCTGGGCGCCGCCCGGGGCGACCGGATCGGCATCCTCTCCAACACCTCCTGCGAGTGGCTGACCGCCGACTGGGCGATCATGAGCATGGGCTGCGCCACCGTCACGATCTACCCGACGCTGCTGCCGGCGACCGTCGCCTACATCGTCAACGACTCCGAGCTGCGCTTCCTGTTCGTCGAAAACGCCGCGCTGCTGGCCTCGCTCGACGGCGTCCAGGGCCAGCTGGAGCGCGTCGAGCGCTTCATCGTCTTCGATGGCGACGGGCTGCCCGACGACCCGCGGGTCATGTCGTGGGAGGCGCTGCGGACGCTCAGCAAGGCCACCCCGACCCAGCAAGACGCCCAGGCCGCCAGCGACGCCGCCAGCATCGGCCGCGAGGACCTGGCGACGATCGTCTACACCTCGGGCACGACCGGCGAGCCCAAGGGCGCCATGCTGGCCCATCGCTGCTTCCTCAGCGAGCTGGCCGCCGTGCGCGTGCGCGTCCCCGAGTTCGAGCCCGGCAAATCCGACCTGCTGTTCCTGCCCACCGCCCACATCCTGGCCCGCGTCCAGCACATGGTCGGCATGGATCGCGGCATGACGACGGCGATCACTGAGTCGGCCAAAACGGTGATCGAGGATGTGCAGGCGGTCAAGCCCGAGTTCTTTTTCAGCGTGCCGCGGATCTACGAGAAGATTTTCAGCACCGTGCGGGCCAAGGCCGAGGCCAAGCCGGCCTCCAAGAAAATCTTCCAGTGGGCGCTGGGCGTCGGCCGCGAGGTCAGCCGCGCCAAACAGCGCGGCGAGCAGCCCTCGACGCTGCTGCGCGCCCAGTACAAGCTGGCCGACCGCCTGATCTACAAGAAGGTCCGCGCGGTGCTGGGCGGCAACATCCGCTTCGCCATCACCGGCGGCGCGCCGCTGGACCTGGAGATCCTGGAGTTTTTCCACGGCATGGGCATCTTGCTGATGGAGGCCTGGGGCCTGACCGAGACCACCGCCGCCGCCACCGCCAACGGCAACGGCGAGTACCGGCTGGGCACAGTCGGCAAGGCGCTGCCGGGCGTCGAGATCAAGCTGGCGGAGGACGGCGAGATCCTGCTGCGCGGCGGAATCGTGATGACCGGCTACTACAACAACGCCAAAGCCACCCGCGAAACCATGGCCGACGGCTGGTTCCACACCGGCGACATCGGCGAGCTGGACCGCGACGGCTACCTCAAGATCGTGGACCGCAAGAAAGACCTGCTGATCACCGCCGCCGGCAAGAATATCGCGCCCCAGGCGGTCGAGGCGGCCTTCAAAAACAGCCCCTACATCTCGCAGTGCGCGGTCTACGGCGACCGCAAGCCCTACCTGGTGGCGCTGCTGACCCTCGATCCCGAGGCGCTGGGCAGCTGGGCCGACACCAACGGCCTCAATCTCAACGGCGATTCGTCCCAGCACGAGAAGGTCCGCGAGCTGATCGCCGACGAGGTGCGCCAGGCCAACGCCGGGCTGGCCCAATTCGAGCGCGTCAAGTATTATGAGATCCTGCCCGAGGATTTCACGGTGGACAACGGCCTGCTGACGCCCACGCTCAAGCTGCGCCGCCGCCACATCTACGATCAGTTCAAGCCCACCTTCGAGGGCTTGTACCAGGGCAAGGCTGATTAAAAGGAGCGCACATTCGATGGCAGAGGTGAATCTCAAAGAGCTGCTGGCCGGCGCGAAGACTGTGGCCGTGGTCGGCCTGAGCGACAAGCCGGACCGCGACAGCTACCGCGTGGCCGAGTACTTGCAGCGGGCCGGCTACGCGATCATCCCGGTCAACCCGGTGGTCGACGAGGTGCTGGGGGTCAAGGCCGTCGGCAGCCTGCGCGAGATCGAGGGGCCGATCGATATCGTCGATATCTTCCGCCGCTCCGACCAAGTCGGGCCGATCGTCGAGGAGGCGATCGAGGTCGGCGCCAAGGCGGTTTGGATGCAGCTCGGCGTGGTCAACGAGGAGGCCGCCGCCCGCGCCCGCGAGGCCGGGCTGCCGGTCGTGATGGACCGCTGCATCAAGATCGAGCACAGCCTGCTCGGCTAGGGGAAGGCCCATCCTAAAATACGCGACGCCCCGGCTCTCTCCCAGGCCGGGGCGTCGCATTGCTGATTGGTCGCCGCCTACTTGACGACGATGGTGCCCTTCATGCCGGCCAGGAAGTGGCCCGGGAAGGTGCAGATGTAGGAGTAGGTGCCGGGCGTGGCGGTGAAGGTGATGGTGTCGGTCTCGCCGGCGTTGATGGTCTTGGTCTGGGCCAGGGCGCTGGCGGCCTTGTAGTCCGGGGCGCCGGCGGCGCTGGCCTCGGAGTCGGCCTTGGCCTCCTCGCCGACCTTGACCAGGGTCCAGTTGTGTGGCTGCGCGCTCTTGTTGTTCAGGGTCAGCTTGACCTCGCCGGCGCTGGCGTTCAGCGTCGCCTCGGCGTATTTGAACTCGGCGCCCACGCCGGTATCGACCACCAGCGCGCCGTCGGTTGCGCCGGTTGTGCCGCCGGACGGGGCCGGGGTGGCGCTGCCCTCGCCGCAGGCGGCGAGCGCGACCAGGAGCAGGGAGGCCAGGATGACAGAGGAGATCTTCTTCACGGAAATGCGTCCTTTCAAGGAATCTGCGCCGCCGCTGGAATCGCGGCGGATCCATCCTCTCCAGGATAGCGCCCGGCCGCTCCCGGCGCATCAGGTTAAGACCCGATTAGCGCCGGGTGAGAAGCGGGCGTTCGCCCAAGCCGGCTATTGCGGCACGACCTCTGCCACGCTGATCTCCGCCGCGGGCGCCGCAAGCGGGCTCACTCGGTCTTTGGCCGACATATGCATGATAAGCCGATAGGCATAGCCGTAATAGTGTGCGGCGTTCTCGTCAGGATTGCGGTAGACCTCAATCGTCCGCTCGCGCACATTGACGATCCAATACTCCGGGATGCCCGCCCGCGCGTAAAGACTGGCTTTGCGCGTGCGGTCGTAGCGCAGCGATGACTCAGCGACCTCAACGACCAGCAGCGCATGGGTCGGCTTATGGTCAAGATAATCCATCACCGAGCCTTCGCACACCGCCAAGTCCGGCTCTGGCTCAGACGCCGCCCCGAGATCAAGCGGCGTCTGACAGGTGACGTAATATCCATCGCCGAACACGCGCTCCAGAGCCTTTTGCACCAGGAAGACAATCGCCGCATGGCGGCTGGTCATCGGGGAGATATCGATAATCTCTCCCTCGATCAGCTCGACTCGTTTCCCGCGAAAAAATCCGGCCTCGGCTGCCGCAAGATAGTCGGCTTTGTCCCAGAGCAGGGTATGCGGCTCAACAAGTTGCGTCATGCGTTCCTCCCGGCATCATTGGCCTACTGCGGCGACTGCTCGGCGGGCTCGTTCTCCTTGGAGGCGCGGCGGAGCAGGCGGCGCCGGCGGCGGGGCGAGCCGCTCTCGCGGTAATCGACCAGCGTCGACATATCGACGATCCGCTCGGTGAACAGCACGCCGTCCAGGTGGTCGATCTCGTGCTGGACGATCCGGCCCAGCACCAGGCCGCAGGCCTCGGCCCGCCGCACCCGCTGCTCCTTGCCGCTGAGATCCTGGTACTTGACCGTCACCCACGACGGGCGCGGCACCTCGCCGTAGCGGCCGGGCAGGCTCAGGCAGCCCTCCAGGACCGTGCATTGCTCGGGGCTGGCTTTGATGATCTCGGGGTTGACCATCACGAACAGCTCGCCCTCGCGGATCAGCGCCAGCGTGCCGTCCTCCAGCTCCTCGGTCTCGTCGGGCTCCTCGATCACGATCACCCGCACCGACACGCCGACCTGCGGCGCGGCGATGCCCACGCCCTCGGTCTCGTGCATCGTGTCGATCAGATCATCGGCGAGCTTTTTAAGATTGGCGTCGAAGGCGGTGACGCGCTTGGCTTTCGTCTTGAGTATGGTGTAGTCTTCAGGATTTTCGATCTGAAGCACCCGTCGCACGGCCATGGTTTCCTCCGCGTTGGTTATGTCGCCCAAATTATACCATCTCCCGGCGTCACCGCCCCTTAATCCAGATTTTACATCTCGCTCACATGGCCTTGACGCCGGCGCCGTAGGCTGGCGGCGATCCATTGCCAACGCAGCGCGAGCCATGCCGCTCGCCGAGGAGGATAGCGATGACCGCCCGCGAAGAACGTGAGCCACGCACGAGCATCTGGCACGATTTGCTGGAGCGCCGCATCAGCAGGCGCGCGACTGTCAGCGGCGCGCTGGCGGCCGGCGCCGCAGCCGCCCTGCCGCTGGAGCTGCGCAACGCCGAGGTCGCCGAGGCCGCCGACCTGAGCGCCCCCGACGCCCAGAACGGCGCCCGCCCGCCCTTCACGCCGATCAAACCCACCACCGCCGACGATCTGGTCCTGGCCCGCGGCTACCGCGCCGACCTCCTGGCCCACTGGGGCCACGACATGGGCGACGGCACCGCCTTCGGCTTCAACTCGGACTTCACCGCCTTCTTCCCGATCGATCTGCTCCAGAAAGGCGTCGATCTCAAAGCCGTCCACCGCGGCTTCCTCCGAAGCGACCTGTCGAGCACCGACGGCCTGCTGGTGGTCAATCACGAGTATGTCAACCCGCTGTTCGTCAGCGGCTACGCGGGCGGCGCCAAAACCGGCGTCCAAATCACCGCCGAGCAGGACGCCGTCGGCCTGAGCGTGATCCGGGTCAGGCGCGGCAAGGACGGGCGCTGGTCGTTCGACCAGAGCGACGCCGCCCACAACCGCCGCATCACCGCCCGCACGCCGATGCTGCTGACCGGCCCGGCGGCCGGCATCGACGGCGGACCCAACGCGATCGGCACCCTCGGCAACTGCTCGGGCGGCGCCACGCCCTGGGGCACCGCCCTCTCCTGCGAGGAGAATTTCCAGGATTATCCCGCCGCCGCCCCGACCGGCTACGGCTGGCCCGCCGAAACCTACGGCCGCCGCCACTACGGCTGGGTCGTCGAGGTCGATCCCTACGACAAGAACAGCGTCCCGCGCAAGCACACCGCGATGGGCCGCTTCCGCCACGAGAATGTCGCCGTCAACCTCGGCGCCGACGGCACGGTCGTGGCCTACATGGGCGATGACCGCGCCGACTCCTGCGTCTACAAGTTCGTCGCCGATCGCAAGCTCACCAATCCCGCCGACCGCGCCGGCAACATGCGCATCCTCGAAAGCGGCAAGCTCTACGCCGCCGACTTCGGCAACGGCCGCTGGCTCCTGCTTGACTTCGACTCGCAGGAGAAGCTGCGCGCCGCCAAGGACAGCAAGGGCGAGCCGCTGTTCGCCTCCCAGGCCGATGTGCTGGCCAACGCCAGCGCCGCAGCCCTGGCCCTCGGCGCCACGCCCGTCGACCGCCCCGAGGACATCGAGGTCCACCCCCGCGACGGCAGCGTCTTCGTCGCCCTCACCAACAACACCGGCCACGGCAATTTCCACGGCCAGATTGTCCGCCTGTATGAAAAGGATGGCAATGTCGCCGCCACAGGCTTCAGCTGGGACATTTTCGCCGTCGGCGGCCCCCAGAGCGGCTTCTCGTCGCCCGACAATCTGATCTTCGACAACGACGGCAACCTGTGGATGGTGACCGATATCTCGTCGTCGCGCCTCGGCAAGGGCATCTACAGCTTCCAGGGCAACAACGCGGTCTTCTTCTTCCGCACCAGCGGCCCCGGCGCCGGCATCGCCTATCAGTTCGCCTCCGCGCCCAACGAGGCCGAGCTGACCGGCCCGTCCTGGTCGCCGGACGGCTCGACGCTGTTCCTGTCGGTCCAGCACCCCGGCGAGGAGTCGCAGGGGCTGGATAAGCTCACGAGCCACTGGCCGCTCGGCGGCGCCAACGCGCCCCGCCCGGCGACGGTCGCCATCACCGGCTTCCCCAAGAAACGCTAAACGAGCGGCGCCGGCGGCCGGATGCGCCGCCGGCGCCCGCCAAGGAGCATCGATGAACCCGGAACTTTTGGAGCTGATGACCCACGAGCGCACGCTGCTCGGCGCCATCGACAGCTACCTGGGCGTGCTGGTCCGCGTCCAGCCCCAGATCGCCGCCCGCCACGGCGCGGTGCTTGAGGACCTGGCCGAGCGCTGGCTGGAGGGCGGCCAGCCCAACAAGATCGACGCAGTCACCGCCAGCTGGGTCCGCGCCTTCCTGGCCTCGGTCGAGGACCGCGAGCTGGCCGGCGCGGCGGTCCAGCAGTTTTTCGCCTGGGCCGGCGCCCAGCAGCTGATCGAGAGCAACCCCGCGGCCCTCGCCGCCAACTATCTCAAGTGAGCGCAGGGGCCCGGCGCCGCCGAGGCGCCGCGTGGCTGGATGCGCCTTTCGCAGCCCGCATCCAATCACGCCCCGGCGCGGCTGTTTATCGCACGGGGCCGGGGTCGTCGGCGGACGCGATCAGCCTGACATCGCTGGCATGCTGGTTGAAAAACGAGCCGTTGGCGAACAGTTCGAGGCAGGTGAGATAGCCGTCGGCGCCCCATAGCAGGCTGCCCCCGCCCGCCTCGATATCCGCCGACTCCAGATCCGGCCCCGGCAGCGGCCAACCCTGGTCCTCGGCCGCCGGCGGGAGCGCGCGCGGCGCCGCGAGATCGACGAACCAGCCGACGCCGGTCCACTCGCGCTTGGTGACCGCCGCCCCCGCCAGGACGGCGTCGATCTGCCCCGCCAGCGCCGCGCTGGCGCAACGAGCGCGGATCCACCCCAAAACCGCCGCTTCGAGCGCTGTGAGTCGTTCGGCCATCGCCCCTCCTTATCACTGCCGGATGGGCCGGCCGGGCTGCCGCCATCCTGTGCCCCGCCACACGATCTGTGCCCCGCCAGGATACCGCAGGGCAGGGCGCGCCGGCGGGTTTCGCGCGATTCCCTGCGGGCAAGCGTTTGCCGAATCCTATGACGCACTGCGGCCTGTGCTATAATTTCTGGCGGCCAGATTCGGCCCTGGAGGTTACTTTGAAAGACTTTTTCCGCCGTGCGCCGCGCCCGTTCACATCAGCCCAGCGCGATCAAAATATCCCCGACAACGTATGGGTGAAGTGTCGCTCCTGCGGCGAATTGACCTATCAGAAACAATTCCAGGACTCGTTGAAAGTTTGCCCGAAGTGCGGCTATCACACCCGGCTCACCGCCGGCGAGTGGATCGACGTGCTGTTCGACGAGGGCTCGTTCGCCGAACACGACACCGATCTGCGCTCGATGGACGCGCTCGGATTCATCAGCCCCAAGGACAACTACGAGGCCAAGCTAGCGGCGATGATGGAGAAGACCGGCGGCAACGACGTGATTGTCAGCGGCGCGGCGACCGTCGAGGGGCTGCCGCTTGAGGCGGCGGTCTGCAACTTCGATTTCATGGGCGGCTCGATGGGCTCGGTCTTCGGCGAGAAGGTCGCGCGGGCCGCCGAGCGCGCCGCCGAGCGCCGGGTGCCGCTGCTGACCGTCAACGCCTCGGGCGGCGCCCGCATGCACGAGGGCATCTTCGGCCTGATGCAGATGGCCAAGGTCTCGGTGGCGCTGACGCTGCTGGCCCGCGCCCGCCAGCCCCACATCTCGCTGCTGGTCGATCCCTGCTACGGCGGCGTCTCGGCCTCCTACGCCTCGGTCGCCGATATCATCCTGGCCGAGCCCGGCGCCCACATCGGCTTCGCCGGCCCGCGCGTGATCGAACAGACCATCCGCCAGAAACTGCCGCCGAACTTCCAGACCGCCGAGTTCCAGCTGGAGCATGGCATGATCGACGCCGTCGTGCCGCGCGGCGAGCTGCGCTCGACCCTGGAGCGGCTGCTGCTGATGTACCGCCCGACCCAGGCCCCGGCCGAGCTGGCGGATCGCTCGGTCGGCCAACCCTCCCACACGATGAAGGATTGATTGTGTCAACGCAAACCGAACTGACGCCCTGGGACAAGGTCCAGATCGCCCGCCACCCCCAGCGCCCGCACACCCTGGACTATGTGCGCGCGCTCTGCGAGGATTTCTTCGAGCTGCACGGCGACCGCCGCCGCGCCGACGACCAGGCCCTGATCTGCGGCGTCGGCCGCTACGAGCAGCAAAGCATGGTCGTGATCGGCCACCAAAAGGGCAACGACACCAAAGAGAATGTCCGCCGCAACTTCGGCATGGCCCACCCCGAGGGCTATCGCAAGGCCCTGCGGATCATGCAGCACGCCGAGAAATTCGGCCTGCCGATCGTGGCCCTGATCGACACCGCCGGCGCCCATCCCAGCATCGCCGCCGAGGAGCGCGGCCAGGCCCAGGCGATCGCCGAAAACCTGCTGGTGATGGCCGATCTCAAGGTGCCGATCGTCGCCGCCGTGATCGGCGAGGGCGGCTCCGGCGGCGCCCTGGCGATCGGCGTGGCCGACCGCCTGCTGATGCTTGAGCACTCGATCTACTCGGTCGCCTCGCCCGAGGCCAGCGCCGCGATCCTGTGGCGCGACTCGCGCAAGGCCTCCGAGGCCGCCCAGGCCATGAAGATCACCGCCCAGGATTTGATCGGCTTCGGCATTGTCGAGGAGGTCGTCGCCGAGCCCGAGGGCGGCGCCCACCTGGAGCCGGCCGGCGCCATCGCCGCGCTCACCGGCGCCATCCGCCGCCACCTCGCCGAGCTGGCCGCCCTCGATCTCCCCACGCTGCTCGAGCGCCGCTACGCCAAGTTCCGCCAGATCGGCCGCTTCCGCACGGCCCAGGAATTGCTCCAAGGCTAGCGCGGCTTCCTTCGATCCAATCGGCTGCGGCGGCGACACCCTTCCCGGGCGCCGCCGCCCCGCCACCCTAAAACCCGCCTCGCCAGCCCGCACGTACATGGAGCGAGCCCGCCGGTCGCGGCGCTCAAAACAGGACTTTTGGCAGAGGCCGTTTCTTGACGCTCACATGCAACGTTGCTATAATAATTCCACCTGGTTCGCCCAGGTGTCCCTCCAGCCCATCCCCTGGCAGAATCCCATCACAGAGCGCTAAATCCAACCCCTGCCAGGCATTCAGATCGTAGCGGACCGAACTTCGAAACCAGAGCACGGCGGCAGGCGGTTCACCCGCCCCAACTACCATCCAGGCCTCGCGTGCATCGCCGCAATCTCCGAGGCCACATCCGGCACCTGCCCCGGCTTCGCATACGACGGTTATCCGTTCCCCATCGTCGTAGACCGTCTATTCCCGTCCAATCGCGACGGTGATTGCAGGAGGTTTGTGATGACGACCCCCACGCCCGGCTCCAAGCTGCTCTCGATGATCTCGCAGATGCAGGATCGGCGCCAGTTCCAGAGCCTCAACTGGACTGGCACCTTCGAGCAGTACCTCGATCTGGTGGCCCAGAACCCGCAGATCACGCGCAATGCGTTCCAGCGCATCTACGACATGATCATGTCCTATGGCACCGAGGATTTCATCGATGCCAAGAAGAAGCTCACCCGCTACAATTTCTTCACCAACACGGAGTTCGACGAGCAAGACGCGGTCTTCGGCCTGGAGATCCCGCTCATGCGCCTGGTCAATTTCTTCAAGGCCGCCGCCCAGGGCTACGGCACTGAGAAGCGCGTGCTGCTGCTCCACGGCCCCGTCGGCTCCGCCAAGTCCACGATCGCCCGCCGCCTCAAGCGCGGCCTGGAGCGCTACTCGCGCCAGGACGACGGCGCGCTCTACACCTTCGATTGGTACCTCGGCGATATCGAGGACATCGAGCACGGCCAGGTCAAGGACGCCGACTGGGAGCCCTGCCCGATGCACGAGGAGCCGCTCCACCTCATCCCCACCGAGATGCGCGAGCAGTTTCTCCGCTCCTTCAACGAGGGCCGCGCCCCCGAGGAGCAGATCACGATCGAGGGCGATCTCGACCCGTCCTGCCGCTTCAACTACCGCGATATCCTCCGCCGCTACGACGGCGATTGGTCGCAGATGAGCAAACATATCCGCGTCCGCCGC
>DASWWB010000026.1:0-3322 GCA_036406115.1 Herpetosiphonaceae bacterium | reverse complement strand
ACCGTCAGCTGCTGCGGGAAGGCGTTGCTCGCGCTCTCCCAGTAGCTCGCCGCGCTGCCGTCGGTCGCGTTGCCGGCCGCATACGTGGCGTTGACGCTGCTCGCGCTGGCCGGCTTGCCCAGCGCCAGATTGGCCCCGCCGCTGGCGAACTGGAGCCAGTTCAGATTGAAGCCGGCGCCGACCGCGGAGACCCGCAGCACCTGGGTCCCCGCGCTCAGCGACACCTGGCGCGAGACGGTCGTCCAGCTCTGCCAGCCGCCGGTCGGATCGACCGCCACCGCGCCGGTCTTGTCGGCGCCGTTCGCTTCGAGGCGGAAACTGGCGCCGGTCGTGTTGGAGGCGACGCGGGCGTTGAAGGTGTAGGTGCCGGCGGTGGCGACGTTGACGGTGTACTCCAGCCACTCGCCGGCGCCGATCCAGCCGACATTGGCGCCGCCGCCCGCGTCGCTGGTGGTCTCGATATCGACATCGGTCGCGCGGTATTGGCCGCCCTGGTTGCCGGCGTCGGTGTCGAAGAAGGCCACGTTCTGGCCGCCGTTGTCGAAGTCCTCGGCCTGGATGGTGCCGGGCACCGCGCGCGGGCTACCGCCGTAGGGCGTCTGGCCGGTCGTGGGCGTCGCGGTCGGCGTCGCGGTGGGTGGCACCGGCGTGCCGGTCGCGGTCGGGAGCGGCGTGGGCGTCGCGGTGGGTGGGACCGGCGTCGGCGTCGCAGTGGGGCCGGTCGCGGCGCTGAGCCGCAGGTAGTTCAGATTGAAGTCGCCGCCAAGCGCGGTGAAGCGCAGAACCTGCTGGCCGGCGCCCAGGCTGATCGATTTCGTCGCATCGCCCCAGGTCTGCCAGCCGCCGGTGGCGGGAACGGCGACGACGCCGCTTATGTCGAGTCCATTCGCCTCCAGGCGGAAGCTGCCCGAAGCGCCGGGGGCGGCGACCCGCGCGGTCAGCAGGTAGGCGCCCGCCGCCGGGACGTTGACGGTGTACTCCAGCCACTCGCCGGCGCTGATCCAGCCGACGTCGTAGCCGCCGCCCGCATCGCCGGCGCTCTCGACATCGACGCCGGTGGCGCGGTACTGCGTGCCGCTATTGAACGCGTCGGTGTCGTGGAATGCCACGCCCTCGCCGCCCTCGTCGAAGTCCTCGGCCTGGATGGTGCCGGGGACGGCGCGCGGGCTGCCGCCGTAGGGCGTCTGCTGGGGCGGGGCGGCCCCTTCCGGCAGCCGCACCCAAACCCGGTTGAGCTGAAGCTGGGCGGAGGTGGTGATCCTGAAATCGGCGCCGCCGGCCTGGCGGTTGCCGAACGCGCCGTCGGCGATCTCGAAGCGCATCGTGCGCCAACTCTGCGAGCCTTGGGTCGCTGCCGAGCGCCCGTGGACCGTTCCGGCACCCGGGGCGCCGTCATAGGCCAGGCCGATCGTGGCGCCGGCGGCGCTGTCGAAATATTCGATCTCGATGGTCACATCGCGGTTGGCCTGGCCGGGGGCGATGAATCCGTCGTCGATCGCGAAATAGATCGCGCGGTCGGTCGCCGGGTTGAGCGTGTGGCGGGCCTCGCGGCCGCCGAACGTCGCGGCGCCGGTCTGGCCGCCGGGCGCGTCGACGCGGGCCAGCAGGCTGCCGCGATCGGCAGCGCCCAGGTCGATCCAGGCCTCGGCGCCGAGATTGGAGCGATTGGCCAGCTCGGCGGCGGCGGGGACGGCGGTCGTCCAGGGCCTCTGGCGCAGCAGCATCGCCCGCAGCTCGCCGGTCAGGCCCAGCCACCAATCGGCGGGCTTGCCCTCGTTGGTGATGAAGCGCCCCCAGCCCGGGTGGGGCGGCGGCGGATCATCGCTCATCGGCATAATCGCCGTGCCCTCATCATACTCATCGAACATGCCGACGAAAAAGCCGGCCGGATTGGGGTTGAGCGCCGCGACGCCCTGGCCCCAGTAGTGGGCGCCGCCGCCGCGCGGCTCGTAAGGCGCGCTGGCCGGCTGGCGCTGCAAATTCGCCCAGCTGAAGCCCGGCTTGATGTGGGGGAAATAATCCCGGCCCCAGCCGGCGAAGGTCGTCGCGTCCTGCTGGAAGTTCTGCGACTGCCAGACCTGGAGGCCGTCGTACTTTTTGAAATGGTCGGTCCAGGCCGGCATCTGCGACCAGAGGTTGGGAATGCCGCCGAGCACATAGTTGCCGCCGTAGACCGGGTCGCTCTTGAAGAAATCCACCACCCGGTTGGCCTCGGCCAGGCTGATCCCGCGATCCTCGAAGGGCAGGCCCCAGATCACGACGACCGGCTTGCCGTTCTGATGGGCGTAGCGCGGATCATCGAGCAGCCGGACCTGGTCGACCAGCCATTTCCAGTCGCGGGTCAGCGTGTCGTAGACATTGGCGCTGGCGAGGCCGGAGATATCGTACTCGATCGCCCAGATCCGCCCCTCCTGGTTGGCCGCCGCCCGGACATTGGCGAGCACCCACTCGGGCTTGCCGCCGGCCGCCGACGCCGGGTCGAGGAAGCGCTGGAGAAACGCGCCATCGACGTTGTGCTGGCGCATCCAGCGGAAGTGCTGGCGCACCACCTCGGGCGAGGTCGACGAAAACAGCATGGCCGGCTGGCCGCTCCTGGTGCTGATGGAGCCGGCGCGAACCAGGGCCGATGCCGGGTACGCGCCGGTGTCGGGCCACATATCGACGTTGAAATTCTCCGGCAGCGGCTGGTTGCCGTGGCCGAACCAGTGGACCCAGCCCTGGTCATTGAGATCGTTGGGCGTGCCGAACCAGCCTTGGTAGCCCGCCATCACCTTGCCCTTGAGCGAGGAGGCGTCGGCGTCGTCGCGGGTCGGGCCGCTGTAGGCGCCCAGCCAGGGCGTAGTCAGGGCGTGCTGGAACATGGCATCGGCGAAGGGCGCGTCTTGGATCTGGACCGCGCGCACCGAGGGCGAGGTCGCGCCGCCGCTCCAGGTCAGGCGGAAATCGTTGGCGCCGTTCTGGCGGCCGGCGAGCTGCGGGCTGCGCAGCTGGTAGTAGGCGCTGGCGAACTGATTGCCGCCGACCCGCGAGGTGCGGACGTGGACCTCGGACTGCTTGAAGGCGGCGGCGGCGCTGTCGTACTCCAGCCCGATCCTGCCGCCGTTGTCGTCGTAGTAATCGACCCGCACGTAGAGCGGGGCGCCCGGGGTGAACGGAAAAGAAGATGGCACATTAAAATACATGAAGCCGCTGCCGGCGGCGATCTGCCAGACCGGCTGCCCGCCGGCGGTGGACTGGACCAGCATCCCGTCGCAGCACGAGACGGGGGTGAGCGCGGCGGACGCCGCCAGCGGGCGCGCAGGCGGGGCCGCCAAGCCCGGCC
>DASWWB010000025.1:0-3744 GCA_036406115.1 Herpetosiphonaceae bacterium | reverse complement strand
CGGGGCAAGGGCAGCGACCCAGCCCGTGATGGTCCACAGTGTGCGATCATGGCTGAACCCATGGAGCAGGAGCAGTGGCGGACCACGCCCATGCTGCTCAAAAACGAGGGGGCCATGATCGGTGGTCGTCAGTGTCTGGACGGTCATCGCCAGCGTCTCCCAGGATGCGGGATCGATGATGCGGGATCGATGCCGCGATCCTCAGCGAACACCGTATGCGCGTGTTCCTTCGGCATGGAGCAGATTCCAGGCGGCGCTGGCCGCCTGCCGGCCCGGTGCTGTGCTGGTCGTGCGGAAGGCGGCCCTGGCGCTCAAACGCGATCCTCAGTATAGTGTCCAGGAGATCTGCCGGATCGTCGGCATCGCGCGCAATACCTATTATACAGACACCCGGCAGGATGGTTCCGCTGGCGCTGGAGCGCCCGCCGGACGATCCCCGAAACGGCGGTCGACTCTATCTTACCGCCGCGCTGATGGCGCAGGATCAGGTCTCCCCCCTGGCCTAGCCGTCGCTCACGCTAGCCGTCGCCGATCTGTTGCCCTGAGGTGGCGGCCTGGATCGCCGTGTATCCTCCCCTGCGGCTGCGGGGGTGGAGGAGAACGACTAACGAATGACCCATTCACCGTTGTATGACACCATCGGCGCGACGTACACCCGCACCCGCCGGACCGACCCGCAGATCGCCGCCCGGATCTGGGCGGCCCTCGGCGACGCCCAGACCGTGCTCAACGTGGGCGCGGGGACCGGATCGTATGAGCCGCCCGACCGCCAGGTCCTGGCCGTCGAGCCGTCGGGGCGGATGCGGGCGCAGCGCCCATCGAGTGCCGCGCCCTGCGTGGCGGGGGTGGCTGAACACTTGCCGTTCGCCGACCAGTCGTTCGATGCGGCGCTGGCGGTGATCACGATCCACCATTGGCAGGACCCCGTGGCCGGTTTGCGCGAGCTGCGGCGGGTGGCGCGGCGGGTGGTGGTGCTCGCCTTCGATACCAGTGCTGCCGACCACTTTTGGCTGACCCGCGACTATCTGCCCGAGGTCCTGGCCTTGCGCTCCTGCCGCATCCTCGCGGCGTTGCCCGACTTGGCGGCGGCCATCGGCGCCCGCATGGAGCCCGTTCCGATCCCGTGGGACTGCACCGATGGGTTCTATGAGGCGTACTGGCGCCGCCCGGCGGCGTACCTGGACCCGCAGGTCCGGCGTGGGATCTCGGTGTGGCAGAGCGTGGGCGCCGCTGCCGAACAGCGCGCCGTACAGCAGCTCCAGGCAGACCTGGCGAGCGGGCGGTGGGCCGAGCGCAACGGCGATCTGCTGGCGGCGGAGACCGCCGAGCTGGGCGCACGCCTGCTGCTGGTCTGATCCGCGTGTGCCCCTAGCCGCTGGGCCGGGCGATGGGTGCTAGCGGAGACCTGGTGTTCGACCACCGGCACCATAGGCGCCGGTTTAAGCTGTCGGTGTCCGGCTGGGCAGCGTCATCGCTGATGATTGATTTCCGGACGAGAGCGGTTTTGCGACGCCGAGATCCGTTCACGATGGTCAATGAGCGGCAGAAACACGTTCGTGCCAGGTCTCTTCCAGCGGCATCGCCCCGGTCCAGTTCCGCGCCGGTCAATGGGCGTTTACAATAGGACCGACCGCAGCGACTGCGCTGGGTGTCCCGCTGTTTGCGATGGAGGTTTTCAGATGCGGCGATGGAACATACGTGGGCGCGGCCTGATCTTGTTGTGGCTGGCGGCGCTGGCCGGCGCTGGCCTGGTCGGACGTCCTGCCGGCCTGGCGCTCGCCCACAGCGCCAAGGGCGGCGCGGTGTACGTGGCGCCGACCGGCCGCGACTACGGCCACTGCGACAACGCCGCCCGGCCCTGTCAAACGATCCGCTACGCTATCGACCATGTCCCGCACAAAAACATTGAGGTGCGTGTCGCTGCCGGCGAGTATCCGTTCGAACCGGCCGAGACGCTGCTGTTGCTCGGCTCCCTGATTACCGTCAAGGGCGGCTATAGCGCGGCCGAGGGTTTCGCCGTCCAGGATCCCGCCCGTAACCTGACGATACTGGTCGGCCCGAGCGCCAGCTACCGGGCGCAGCTGCGCGCCCGCGGCTTCGCGCTTAAGCAGGATCTGGATGGGCTGGCCGATATCCCGCTGCCGCCCGAGCGGCCCCAGCCCGCCACCGCCCGCGTCACCTGCGTGAACGGCATGGCTGGTCTGTACCCATGCAAGGGCATCGACCTCATGGCCCACGTCCCGCTGGCGCAGCTGGGCGTCGGCAACACCGAGGCCAGCAACATCTGGGGCTTCGTCGACAAGAACGACAACCGCGAGTACGCCGTCATCGGCCTGGATCGCGGCACCGCCGTCGTCGAGGTGACGAACCCCGAGGCGCCCCGGGTCGTGGGTACGGTGGCCGCGACCAACACTTCGTCCTGGCGGGAGCTGAAAATCTACCAAGTGTTCGATCAGCAGCAGAATCGCTGGAAGGCGTATGCCTACGTGGTGTCCGATGTGGTCGGCTCGCCCGGCATTCAGATTATCGACCTTACCGCCCTGCCCACCAGCGTCTCGCTGGCGGCGACCTACAGCGGCATCAGCCAGCAGCACACGGTCTATCTCAGCAACGCCGACTACAGCACTGGTGCCGCCCTTCCTGGCGCAACACCCTACCTCTACGTCAACGGCGGTAGTGCCCGTAACGGGGCGTTTCAGGCATTCAGCCTGGCCAACCCGACCGCCATCGCCCCGGCCTCGACGCCGGCCAGCGGCGCCGAATACACCCACGACGGCACCAGCATGCTGATCACCGATGCCCGCGTGTCGGCCTGCCGGACCGGCCACAACCCGTGCGAGGTGTACGTTGATTTCAACGAGGACTCCGTCGACATCTGGGATATGACCGACAAGGCCAGTCCGCTCCGGATCAGCTCCACGCCCTACCAAGGCTCGGGCTACACCCACTCCGGCTGGTGGACTGAGGACAAGCGCTACGTGTTCATCCAGGATGAGTTCGACGAGATCGACTTCGGCCACAACTCCCGCGTGCGCACGATGGACCTCTCCGATCTGCGCAACCCGACCATCACCGTGAGCTGGACTGGCTCGACGCCGGCGATCGACCACAACGGCTACACCAAGCGCGGCCTCTACTACATGTCGAGCTACCGCCGGGGCCTGGTGATCCTTGATGTCTCCAATCCGCAGGCGCTGGAGGAGGTTGCCTTCTTCGATACCTTCCCGCAGGACAATGACGCGAACTTCAACGGCGCCTGGGGCACGTATCCCTTCTTTCCAAGCGGCACGATTGTTGTCAGCGACATCGAAAGCGGCCTGTTCATCCTGCGTGAGTCACCGCAGGCGATCACTGGCTTGGTGGCGATTGGCGCCAGTCCGGTGACGGTTGGCCAGACGGTCGCCTTCAGCGCCACGGTGGCGACTGGCACCGGCGTGACCTACGCCTGGCAGTTCGGCGATCAGGGCAGCGGGACGGGGGCGGCACCGACCCACCAGTACGGCGCTCCCGGCGTCTATACGGCGACCGTGACCGCCAGCAACGGCCTCACCACCAAGACGGCCACCGTCGCCATCACCGTGCGCGGGGACGGCGGGCAGCGGCTATATCTGCCACAGGTGCTGAAGGATGGGCGGAGCGCCGGCGGGGCCGCCGCGCCGATCGTAGTCATGACGCTGCTGCTGGGGCTCGGGGCGCGGAGCTGGAGGCGGCGCCGGGAGTAGCCCGGCCACAGAGAGCGGCCAG
>DASWWB010000024.1:0-4929 GCA_036406115.1 Herpetosiphonaceae bacterium | reverse complement strand
GCCGATGGCTGCGGGCAGGCCGCCGCCGAGCGTCACGACCGGGATCGCCAGGCAGGCGATGATAAAACCCCAGGCCCAGGCTGGCATCGGCGCCATCAGCGTCACCGGCTGGCGCGTCGTCACCGAAAATCCGTCGATCGAGACGTCGAAGGTCGATTTGATGCCGTTGGTCCGGCTGTGCAAGCCGCCGGTGTGTCGCCCGAGCGGAAACCGGTAGTCCTCGCCCACGTCGAAGACGCCCTTCTTGAAGGCGTGCTGCTGCATCCCGTTCACGATCACCGTCAGATTGCGGCCCTTCTGAACCAGATCGACCGCGTAGATACCATCCTCCAGCTGAACCGTCCAGCGCTGCGGTTGGGGAGCCATGACTTGTCCTCCTCGTCAAAATAACGCGCCCAGCATAGCACAGCGCCCGCCGTCCCCAAACGGCCCAGGTGCCGCCCAGCCCGCGTTCCAGGCGCGAACCGTGCTAGAATCATGCAGGTTTCACCCAAGGAGGCGCCCGATGTTTGACGCGTTCAAGAAAAAATTCGATCGCACGCCCGAGAACATGGCCGACCGCGTTCCGCCCGGCCAGTATGTCACCGAAAAATTCCCTGTCCTCCACTACGGCGACGTGCCGCACTACGCCGATCTCGAGCAAACCTGGGATCTGCGGGTCTTCGGCGAGATCGAGGAGCCTAAAACCTTCTCCTTCGCCGAGTTCCGCGCCCTGCCCGCCGTCACCCTTGAGAATATCGACATCCATTGCGTCACGCGCTGGAGCAAGCTGGCCACGACCTGGACCGGCGTGCGCTTCAAGGATTTCCTCAGCCACATCCCGCCGCTCAAGCCCTCCGCCAAGCACGTCCTCGCCCACTCCGAGGCCGGCTTCACCGCCAACGTGCCGCTCGAGGTCCTGCTCGACGACGATGTCCTGCTGGCCTATCACTACGACGGGCAGGAGCTGACCCCCGACCACGGCTTCCCGCTGCGCCTGTTCGTGCCCAAGAAGTATTTCTGGAAAAGCGCCAAATGGCTGCGCGGCCTGGAGTTCATGAGCAACGACAAGCTGGGCTTCTGGGAGCGCTACGGCTACAACAACCACGCCGATCCCTGGCTCGAGGAGCGCTACTCCGACGACTAGCCGCCGGCCCCGAATCGGCCCTTGACAACTTCTGTCCTGAAATGTAACATATACCTTACGTAAGGTATATGTTACATTTCATGCGGAGGGCCGTTCCATGATCGCCGAAAACACCCTGGAAACCGTGTCCAAGCAAGAGAAGATCGCCTGGGTCTCGCTGATCTCGACCTTGCTGATCACCGGCTATTTCGTCTCGAAGATGTTCGACTACGACTGGCAGCTCGGCGTCTACAGCTACTCCATGGCCAAGATCGTGGCCAACTCGATCTTTCTCGGCATCGTGGCCGAGCTGATCTGCGCGGCGATCCGTCGCGGCCCCGGCGCCGACGCGGTCGAGGACGAGCGCGACACCCAGATTCGCACCCGGGCGACAATCATCTCCTATCATTTCCTGGTGGTGCTGCTGGCGGCGGCGATCGGCACGCTGGCGTTTTCGCCCGGGCTGCGGCTCGATTTCGTCACGCCGCTGCTGGTGGCCTATGTCCTGCTTGCGATGCTGAGCGCGACCGGGATTGTCAAAAATGTCGCCGAGATCGTCCAGTACCGGCGCGGAGTCTGAGGCCGTGACGAAGACCCGCATCACCAACCGGATCAAGGAACTGCGCCAAGCCAGCGGCCCGCTGACCCAAGAGCAGCTGGCGGCGCTGGTCGGCATCACCCGCCAGACCGTGATCGCGCTGGAGGCCGAGAAATACGCGCCGTCGCTGGAGCTGGCCTTCAAGATCGCCCGGGTCTTCTCGGTGTCGGTCGAGGATGTCTTCATCTATCCCGATGAGCCGGCGCCCGCCAATCCGCCCGCGCCGCGCTGAGTGAAAGGAGCCGCCATGCGCGCCGTCGCCATCGTGCCCGGATCCGGCAAGCCCGAAATCATCGATGCGCCCCAGCCAACCGTCCAGCAGCCGGGGCAGGCCCTGGTCAAGATCGTCAGGGTCGGCGTCTGCGGCACCGACCGCGAGCTGGTGGCCGGCGAGATCGGCGAGGCGCCGCCCGAGCAAAAGCGCCTGGTGATCGGCCACGAGATGCTGGGCCGGATCGAAAGCCTGGGTTCGGGGGCGGCTGGTCTCAAGGCCGGCGAGCTGGTGGTGGCGACGGTGCGCCGCGGCTGCGGCCGCTGCCCGTCCTGCCAGCTCGGCGACGTGGATTTCTGCGCCACCGGCGGCTACGTCGAGCATGGCATCAAGCAGCTCGACGGCTTCATGGCCGAGTATGTCGTCGACGACGCGCGGTTTTTGGTCCCGGTGCCCGAGGAGCTGGAGGCGGTCGGCGTGCTGCTGGAGCCGCTGAGCGTCGGCGAGAAGGCCCTGGAGCAGTGTCTGGCGATTCTGCGCCGGCTGCCCGTGCCGCCGGGCCAGGTCGATCTGGCCTGGGACGGCGCCTGGGCCAAGGGGCTGCGGGCGCTGGTCGCCGGCAGCGGGCCGATCGGCATGCTCGGCGCGATGATCCTGCGCGCCCACGGCGCCGAGGTGATCGTCGCCGACCGCTCGCCCGACGACACGACCGCCGCCGGCCTCATCCGCCGGATCGGCGCCCAGCACCTCAACAGCAAAGGCATGGCGCCTGACAAAATCGCCAAGGATCTGGGGCCGATCGATCTGATCTTCGAGGCGACCGGCGCCGCCGCCTTCAGCTGGGGGCTGATCGACGCCCTGGGCGCCAACGGCGTCTGCGTGCTGACCGGCATCCCGGGCGGCGACAAGCGCGAGGAGCTGCCGGCGGCGGCCCTGATGCGCCGGCTGGTGCTCAACAACCAGGCCATCGTCGGCTCGGTCAACGCCAGCCGCCGCTCCTTCGAGCGCGGCGTCGGCGACCTGGCCCGCTTCCGCGAGCTGTGGGGCGACGCCGTCGATCAGCTGATCACCGAGCGCGTGCCGCTGGAGAAATTCCTGGAGGCGATCGATCCGCCCGGCGCCGGCGGCATCAAGTCGGTGGTCGAGCTGGGGGGATAGGATAGGTCCGGCGCTGCTGATCAAACGAGCGGCGGCCCTGGCGAAATTCGCCAGGGCCGCCGTTTGGTTTTTGTCGGATGGACGGGCTACGGGCTGACCGGCTGGGTCGGCGCCGCCTGGTCGAGGAAGGCGCCGGCGTCGATCAGCGGGGTGGCGCCGCCGCCGTTGAAGACTGGCAGCTTGCCATCCCAGCGCAGCATCATCTGGTAGCGGATCAGCGGGTCGCTGACGCTCTCGGCCAGCAGCGTGTTGGCCTTGGCCTGGGCTTCGGCCTTGATGCGGATGGCCTCGGCCTCGCCCTCGGCGCTCGCCTTGTTGGCCTCGGCGCGGCCCTGGGCCTCGACCTTGTCCTGCTCGGCCTTGGTGCGGGCCTGCTCCAGCTGGTACTTCTGCTGCTCGGCCTGCTGCTGGGCGGCGATCTTGTTGTCAAGCGCCGTCTTCAGCGTGTCGGGCAGATGGACCTCGCGGATCACGAAATCTTCCAGCAGCAGGTGGCGGGTGGCGAACTTCTCGCGCAGCCGCTCCTTGACCTGCTCGGCCAGCTCGCCCCGCTTGGAGCCGCTGATGTCCTCCCAACCGTAGATCGGCGCCAGGTTGGTCAGCGCGGCGCGGGTCTCCTGGCGCACGACCTGGACCTGGATGATATCGATGCCGCGGCCGCCCCAGTCGGTGTAGAGCGCGGCGGCCTCGTCCTTGATCACCCGGTACTGGACGGCCACGTCGATGTTAAGCTGCTGGGCTTCTTTGGACTGGACCTTGACCGAGTCGTCGCCGCTGCCCTGGCCCTCGCCGCCGGCCAGGACCATGATGTAGGTCTGGACGGTGACGGGATACTCCTGGATGGCCGAGGTGAAGGGATTGACGAAGACCCAGCCCGGCTCCAGGGCGGTGGTCGTCACCTGGTTGGTGAACTTGTTGAACTCGATGCCAACGTAGCCGGGCGGGATGGAGCGCCACGAGCGCGAGAGAATGACCACTGCGATCAGGGCCAGGATGCCGCCGATGGCCCAGGAGCCTATCTTGCGGATCGAGGGGCCCGTGCCAGAGCCGGAGCGTGATGAGCTACTCATCGTCATCTATCCTTTCATCATCTGCGGGAGGCCGCACCAGATCGGCGACCCACCGAAACACCACCGGAGCCAACTCCACGCCGATGCGGAAAAATACGACCGCGACAATGATTATCGCCGTGATCTCGCCTAATGTCACCCACATCGCTGCCTCCTGGCGCGGAATAGTGTCACCAACAGTACGCGGCGCCCCGGGCGGCGTTGCCGGCGCTGTGTTAAATCTGTGTCAGATTCGCGCGCTGTTCCGATCAAGCCGCCGCCGCTCACAGGCTGGCGCGCAGCACCTTGAAGCGCGAATCGCCGGCCACCTCGCGCACGGCGGCGAAGTGCTCGGCCAGCGCCGGCTCGTAGCGCAGGAAGCGGTTGGCGACCATCCAGAGCGCCCCGCCCGGCGCCAGCGCCTCGCGCGCCTCGCTGATGAAGCGCCGGGCCACGGCGTCGGACTGGACGCGGCCCTGGTGGAAGGGCGGGTTGGTGAGGACGGCGTCGAAGCGCTCCCCGCGCACGGCGGCGATCCCGTCCGAAGCCAGCGCCCGGGCGTTGGCGATCCCGTTGGCCGCCAGGTTGCGCCCGGCCAGCGCCACCGCCAGCGTGTTCGAATCGACCAGCGTCGCCGCGCCCCGGGGCGCCAGCCGCGCCGCCACCATGCCGATGATTCCGGCGCCGCAGCCCAGGTCCAGCGCGGAGGCGTCCGGGGCCAGCTCCAGCGCCTCCAGCAGCATGGCGGTCGCGGGATCGAGGGCGCCGCCGGCGAAGACGCCCGCCGCGCCCTCGACGAGCAGCTCCT
>DASWWB010000023.1:0-2795 GCA_036406115.1 Herpetosiphonaceae bacterium | reverse complement strand
GGGTGGGCTCGATCAGCCTGGGGCGGGCGGCGACCGCGGCGGGCGGGGCGGGCGGCGGGCGGCGCCCGATGAATCGACCCAGCCGGGCGGCCTGGCGCGCCAGCCACCAGCGGGTGCGGATGGGATGGATGATCAGCAGCAGCCAAACGGCGAACGGCACCAAGATCAGCGCCCGCATCAGCAATTGGCCGGGCAGCGCCCAGGGGCCGGAGCGAGGCAGCCCGAGCCACTGTTCGCCGCCGAACTCGAACACAATCACCAGGACCAGCATGCTGAACCAGGCGACGAACCAGAGCGAGGTGTTGAGCGTCCAGGTGATGAGCCGGTTGACCGCCCGGCGCCACCGCGGGCGGGGCGGCGCCGGGGCGACGTGGGGGAGCGAAACGTCCATAGATCCTCCGCAAAGGCAAGCTGCTTCCTAGTGTACAGCACCTGCGGGGGCCGGGGCGGTGGAGGCGGGTGGCGGTAATAGATCACAACTTTTGACCGCCGGTTTTGTTCACAGATCGGCGCGGGCGCCCTCCAGGGCGTAGGCGATGGCCTGGTCCATCGCCATGGCGCAGCCCTCCTCCCAGCAGGCGGCGAAGGCCGGGGTGGCGCGGCGCTCGGCCATGGCGGAGAGGTGGCGCTCGTAGGGCGTGCCGATGTCGGGCCAGAGCCGGGCGCCGATCGTCTCGTAGACTGCGTGGGAGGCGCCGGAGAGCCGGGCGGCGCGCCGCCAATCCTGGCGCATGGCGGCGGCCTCGGCCATGCCCGCCATGCTTTCGGCGATGCCGATCAGATTATCCTGGCTGTGGAACAGCGCCATGCTTTCGGCGAACGAGGCCCGGGCCTCGCGCTCGCGGCCCTGGCAGAGCGCGAGCCAGCCCAGATTGCCAAGGGCGCCGGCGGTGCCGCGCTGGTCGTTGAGCGCGCGGCGCAGCTCCAGGCTTTCGCGGTAGTGGGCGGCGGCGTCGTCGTAGCGCTCCTGGCGCAGGGCGATGCTGCCGAGGTTGATGATCGCGTAGGCGCTCCCCCAGGTGTCGCCCAGCCGGCGCTGGATCTCCAGCGCGGTTTCGAGCAGGCGATTGGCCTCGTCGAGCCGGCCGTCGAGCATGGCCAGGTGGCCGAGATTGTTGCACATCAGCGCCGAGCCGGCCTCGTCGCCGAGTGCCTCGCGGATGGCGCGGGCGGCGCCGAACAGCTCGCCGGCCTCGGCGTACTCGCCGCGCATCCAGGCGATCAGGCCGAGCCCGTGGCGCAGATTGGCCTGGATCGCCGGCTCGGCGGCGCCGCCCCGCTCGATCGCCACCGCGAGCCAGGCCGCCCCCTCGGTCAGGTGGCCGCCGAAGCACCACAGGCGCCAGATGGCGGCGGAGATTGTCGCCAGCAGCAGATGGTCGTGTTCGCGGCCCCAGCGCAGCGCCTGGCGCATATTATCAAGCTCGGGCTTGAGCCCGGCGATGCACTGCTGCTGGCGGGCGCCCTTCAGCTCCGGCTCGGCGGCGCGGGCCATGCCGGCGTAGTGCCAGGCGTGGCGGGAGCGCAGCGCGGCGGCGCCGGCGTCGTCGCCCAGTCGCTCCTCGGCGTAGTCGCGGATGGTGCCGAGCATGGCGAAGCGCCCGTCGTTGTTGCGGACCAGCAGGCTTTTGTCGGCGAGCGAGTGCAGGGCGCGCTCCGGCTCGTCGCCGTCCGGCGCCGACAGCGTCGCCCGCGCGGCCTCGGCGGTGAAGCCGCCGGCGAAGACCGCCAGGCCGGCGAAGACTGTTTGCTCGAACGGATCGAGCAGGCTGTAGCTCCAGTCGATCGCGTTGCGCAAGGTTTGCTGGCGCAGCGGCAGATCGCGCGGGCCGCCGGTCAGCCACTCCAGGCGGTGGCGCATGGCCGCGAGCATGGCGCTGGGCTGGAGCTCGCGGATGCGGGCGGCGGCCAGCTCCAGTGCCAGCGGCACGCCCTCCAGCTGGCGGCAGAGCCGGGCCACCTCGCCGGCGTTGTCGTCGTCCAGCTCGAAGCCGGCGTCGGCGGCCTGGGCGCGGGCCACGAACAGCGCGATGCTGGCGCAATGGGCCAGTCGACCCGGGCTGGGCGGATCGCCGGCGGGGGGCAGGGGCAGCGCGGGCACGATGAACTGCTGCTCGTCGGCCAGGCGCAGGACGTGGCGGCTGGTCACCAGGACCAGCAGGCCGGGGGCGGCGGCCAGCAGCTCGCTGATCAGCGGCGCGCCGGCGGCGACTTGCTCGAAGTTGTCGAGCAGCAGCAGGAGCTGCTTGTGCTGGAGATGGAGCTTGAGGCGCTCCAGCAGCGGCTGGTCGGCGACCTCCTTCAGCCCGAGCGCGCTGGCGATCGCCGAGGCGATCAGCTCCGGGGTGGCCATGGCGGCGAGCGGCACCAGCCAGGCGCCGTGGGGGCAGTCGGGCAGCATGTCGCCGGCCACCTCAAGCGCCAGGCGGGTCTTGCCGATGCCGGCCGCGCCGACAAGCGTGACCAGCCGGCTCCTGCCCAGCAGCCCTGCGACCTGGGCCGCCTCGCGCTCGCGGCCGACGAACGCGGTCAGGGTGGCCGGCAGATTGTGCGGCGGCGGCGCCGCGTCCAGGCCGAGCTGCGCGGCCAGGGCGAGGCTCTGGTAGCCGTCGCCCAGCGCCCACTGGCGCTCGCCGGCGCGGACGAGCAGGAGCTTGCCCGCGAGCGCCTCCAGGCCAGCGCGCATCAGGCGGGGCCGGCCGCCGGTCTCGCGGTGGAACCAGGCCAGGAACTCCTCGGGCGGCTCCCAGCGCAGCGCGCCGCGCAGCCAGATCCGCGCCCCCTGGGCCGACAGC
>DASWWB010000022.1:0-4647 GCA_036406115.1 Herpetosiphonaceae bacterium | reverse complement strand
CTAGGTTCTGTCTGACATTAGCAGAGCAAGCGCAAGTAGCGCTGAATAATGGCCAGATGGACGATGCCGAGATAGTTGAGGGCCAATTTCTCGTAGCGGGTTCCCACGGCGCGACACTCCTTGAGCCACCCGATGCAGCGTTCGATCACGTTGCGGCCCCGGTAGTGGGTTTGGTTGTAGCTGACCGGCCGACCGCGCCGCGGCTTCCCGGGTCGCGCGGTTGGTGGGATGACCGCTCGGATACCGTGGCGGCGCAGCCAGTGGCGAATGCGCTGGGCGTGATAGGCCCGATCGGCCGCCAATCGCTGGGGACGCCGTTGCCCACGGCGGGCGGGAAAGGGTTGGCGACCTGCTGCGAGCAGGGGTTCGAATTGCCGGGAGTCGTGGGTTTGGCCCGGCGTCAGCGTTGCCGCGATGGGCAATCCCCGACCATCGCTGAGCAGATGCAGCTTGGTGCCAAAGCCCCCGCGCGAGCGCCCTAACGCGTGATCGGTCGGTTCGTCGGGATCGAGGCCCCCTTTTTTCGCGCTCCCGCAGCAGCGCGGGTGGCACGAATAACGGTGCTATCAAGCGCCCATTGCTCCCAATCGAGGTCGCCGTGGGTATCAAAGCGCAGCTGGAGGGCGTGGATGATGCGGAGCCAGGTGCCATCGCGGCGCCAGCGCACAAAGCGATCATAGATCGTTTGCCAGGGACCGTAGCGCTCCGGAATATCCCGCCAGGGTGCGCCGCTGCGCAGGCGCCAAAACAACCCGTTAAGGATGGGTCGATGCTCCCGCCACGGATGGCCGGGACCAGGTGCCGTGTCAGTGTCGGGAAGAAGGGAGGCAATGAGCGCAAATTGGTCATCACTTAACTCGTAGCGTCGCATGCATGAGCTCCTTTCTGTCTCACCCAGACGACCTATCAGATTACGGGCCACCAGCCGGCTGGTGGATTGCCAGACAGAACCTAGTGCGACAAGGGACCGTGCAACGAGTGTCGAGCCGCCCAGCAGGTTGCAGTGGCCACTTGTGAGCTATGACCAGTGCGACGTTGGCCAGGTGCTCGATGCCTATCTCGACGAGCGGTTGCAGTGGCCACTTGTGAACTGTGACCAGTGGGACTTAAGCGGCTGTGACAAGACCATCAGCGGCTGCGATTTGATAGGAGCATAGTTGCCGGCGACGACCTCTCCCACAGCAGCGCGAACGGGCGGATTCCAAAATTGCGGCCTAATTCCAAAGTACCATCCGAACCGTTCAAAAATACCATCCGAATTAACAGCAACTAAAACACGACGCCCCGATGGATGATCCATCGGGGCGCCGTGCTGCTGTGTGGAGAGGTCTGGCACATGCTTAACCGCGCAGCATGCCAAAATGTTATGGCCTCGGAGTCAAGATTCGCACTATTCGCTCAGGCGCCTGGCGCCGCTTCCTGGAGTGTCGCCAGCATTGTGGCGATCGTGAAGGGCTTGGGCAGATACGCAGCGGGGGCGCCCGGCGCGTCGGCGCGCGGCGGCGGGAGCGCGGTCATCAGCACGACGGGCACATGGCGGGTCTGCGGATCGGCCTGGATGATCCGGCTCAGGGCCATGCCAGGCATGCCAGGCAACCGCTGGTCGAGCAGCACCACGTCAGGCGGCAGCCGCTGGATCAGACACCAGGCCTGCTCGGCGCTCGCCGCAGTGGCGACCGCATGGCCCTCGTCGGCGAGGACCTCCGCCACCATCGCGCGCAGGGGCGCGTCGTCTTCCACCACCACGATCCGCATCGCGCCGCGACTCAGGCCGCCGGCCCAAGCTCATCCGGGCGCGGCGCCGGCTTGCTGGCAGCGATCGGCCGCTGAGCGGCCAAAATGGCCTGGGGATGGATCATAAAGGGGGTCAGGGAAACCAGCAGCACCAACATCAGAATAGCCGTTATCATCGCCGCTCCTCACCGCATTGTGGGTTATCACAATTCTTAACCGTTTGCCAACGGCGAAAGATACGGCTGCGGCGGCCCGCAGATCGGCCCGGCGATCCGCGCTGCGGCCCAAGTTGATGAAAGCTGCGCCGCGATGCGCTTCGGGGCGCTCAGGCCGGCTCAGCTCGACCAAATCGATGGCGGCTCGGCGCGGCAGCGGGCTGACCGGCGGCTCAGTCCCACTCATTGAAGACCAGATCGCCCATCCGCTGCGGGCGCCAGTGGCGGATCTGGCGCAGCTCGGCGGAATCCAGCTGCGCCAGCCAGATCGGCTCGACGGGTGCTTCGAGAAACGCTGCGGGCAGCGCCGCCAGCCCGGCCGCCCGCAGCTCGTCATCCCAGGCCGGCAGATCGAGGAAGCGGCGCGGCGCCGAGCCATCGCCCGCCGCCCACGCCGCCAGCGGATGAATCTGATGGCCCAGCAGGCAGAGTTCGGCGGCGCCGGCGCGGAACGTCGCGGCGGCGTAGTTGCGGCCCGGATCCGGCCACGTCGCCCAGTGCGCGAGCTGCGCGCCCATCGCCCGCGCCAGGCTGTGGGCCAGGGCCTTGAATGGGCGAATATCGCGGGAGGACAGCGCTTCCCCGCCATGTTGCCAAAATCCCGTGACGCCGCGCGGCAGCTCCATCAGCCTCGCCTCCCTCCGGCGCGCCGCTCAGCGCTGGCGCAACAGGCCTTTCATCACGCCCAGGACCGCAAACGACACGCCCAGCAGGACCACCGCCAGGCTGAGCGCCAGCGTGAGATCCTGCTCGAAGCCCTGGTAGATCGCCAGCGGCATCGTTTGCGTCCTGCCGACGAAATTGCCGGCGAAAATAATCGTCGCGCCGAACTCGCCGAGCGCGCGCGCCCAGGTCATCACGGCGCCGCCGAGCAGCGCCGGCCATGCCAGCGGCGCGGTGATAAAGCGGAAGACCTGGCGCGGCGCGGCGCCATCGAGCGCCGCCGCCGCCTCCAGATCGCGATCCACCGCCGCGAAACCGTTGGCCGCCGCTTTGACATAGAACGGCGCGGCCACGAACACCTGGGCCACGATCACCGCCGCCATCGTGAAGGGCAGCTCGATGCCGAGGAGCTGGAGCTGCTGGCCGAGCAGCCCGCGCCTGCCGAACGCCACCAGCAGCGCGATCCCCGCCACCGACGGCGGCAGGACCATCGGCAGATCAAGCAGGGTGTCGAGCGCCGTCCGCCCGCGAAAGCGGCCCCGCGCAAGCAGCAGGGCCAGCGGCGTCCCACCGACGATGGCGAGGGCGACGCTGATCAGCGAGGTGCTGAGACTGAGGCCGATCGCTTGCCGGGCCTCGCGGGTGGCGACCGACGCCAGCACATCCCGCAGCGGCACGCGCAGAATCAGCGCCGCGAGCGGGAGCAGCAGCACCAGCAGCAGCGGCGCGCTGCCGAGCAGCAGCCCGATCCTGCCGGCCCGCCCGCGCGCGGGACGACGGCGCCGCCACGTCGCTTCCGAGCGGGGCGGGGCGTCAGCGCTGGCGGGCCGGATCTCGCGCATCGCGGCCGCCTACTTCACCGTCAGCTTGGCCAGGCCCTTGACCCAGGTCCCGGGCTTGAGGGTCGGGATGATATTGCGGAACGCGCCGTTCTCATCGATGGCAATGATCGCATCGGGATCGGCTGCCAGCTTGGCCAGCGTCACCTCGGCAGCATAGCCATCGCCGCCGGTGAAGACCACCGCCGTCGCGTCGGGGGCCGCGCCAACCTGGGCCAGCAGCGCAGCCACGCTGATCCCGGCGTACTGCTGCGCCGTGCCGCCCTTGTCGGTGGCGGTCGCCGTGACCCGGGGCAGCGCCTTGGCCGCGTCCGCCGTCAGGGTGAGCGGCGCCGCCACCTTGCCTTCGATCACCAGTGGCGCGGCGACCGGGGCTGCGCCTGTCGCGCTGCCGTTGGTGGGGATGAATCCATACGTGACCAAGATTTGCTGGCCCTCGGGGGAGAGGACGAAATCAACGAACTTCTGGGCCAATGCCGGATCGGCGGCGTTCTTGGTCGCGGCGATGGGATAGGAGGCGATGGTGTTGAGCGGATCGGGGATTTCCAGCGTGGCGATGCTGCCGTCCGCGATCGTGGCGGCGTCGGTGCTGTAGACGATGCCGGCGTCAGCCTCGCCAAGCGTCACCTTGGCCAGGACTGCCCGCACGTTCTCCTCGTACGACACGACATTGGCCAGAACGGTGGGGCTGTAGGCTGCGGTGTACTCGGGCAGCTTCGAGGCTTTGCCCAGGAAATCGAGCGCGTAGCCGCCGACCGGCACGCTCTTGTTGGCGAGGACCAGCTTGACGCCGGGCTTCGCCAGGTCGGCGAGCGACTGAAGGCCGGCAGGATTGTCCTTGGGATACACAACAACCAGGCGGTTGCGGACAAAGGTGCGCTCGGTGCCGCTGACCACGCCGCCGGCCCCGATCACGACCTCCATCTGTTTCTTGTTGGCGGAGGCGAACACATCGGCGGGCGCGCCCTCGTTGATCTGGGTCGCCAGGGCGTCGGAGCCGGCGAAGTTGAACGTCACCTGCGCCCCGCCGTTGGCTGCGGCGAACGGCTCGCTCATGGCCTTGAAGGCGTCGGTGAGCGAGGCGGCGGCGAAGACCGTCAGCTCGCCGGCGGGGGCGGCTGGCGCAGCGGTCGGAGCGATGGTGGGCGTGGCGCCGGCGGCGGGCGCGGCGGTCGGGGCGGCCGTCGCCGGGACGG
>DASWWB010000021.1:0-6995 GCA_036406115.1 Herpetosiphonaceae bacterium | reverse complement strand
CCGGTCCCGCCGACCGACACGCCGACGCCGACCAGCACGCCGACCGCGACGGCGACCAACACGCCGATCCCGCCGACCGACACGCCAACGCCGACCAGCACGCCGACGCCGACGCCGACGGCGACCAACACGCCGATCCCGCCGACCGACACGCCGACGGCGACTGCGACGGCAACCAACACACCGATCCCGCCAACCGACACGCCGACGGCGACTGCGACGGCAACCAACACGCCGATCCCGCCGACCGACACGCCGACCAGCATGCCGACAGCGACGGCGACCAGCACGCCGACGCGGCGACTGGTGTATCTGCCGGTGCAATTCAAGCCGCAGGCGCGCGCCGCCAGTGTGCGGCTGCTGGGCAGGACCATCCTCATCCCCGCTCCGGCGGCCATGGTGGGACGCTAAGGCGACGGGCCGGGCGCCGGCTGATCTGGCGCCCGGCCCGCCAAGCGGCACCACGGCAGAAGCGAACCCATGGTAAACTCGGCAGCTACTACTCGCAGGATGGAACGACGGCGTGTCGTTATGTGATGACAGCTGCCCGCGTTCGCAGGAGGATTCGTATGGCGCTCATTCCAAGCATGCTGCTCAGGCAACTGTACACGTTCGGGAGCCTTCAAAACACCGCTGACGGCGTGCAGTTCTCGCTCAAGAACCGTCTCAGCAACGCCGAGCTGACCGAGCTGCAAGGCATCGCGATCGACGGCAAGCAGATTCCGCGCTCCGCCCTGACGCTGGATCTGGGGGACGGCGCGACGCTGGCGCCGGATCAAATCTCGTCCAAGCAGACGCTGGCCTTCCCGCTGCGCAAGGTGCTGGTGGTCAAGGCGGCGATCGACGCCCTGCCCCACGGCAAGCACACGATCACGCTGGCCTTCAAAGCCACGCCGTTCGGCTCGCTCAAATTCGATGTCGAAGACGCGATCGCCGAAAAAGAGGTCGACGTGGTGCGAATCCCGCGCAACGGCGAGGACGACTACGGCGAGGCGATCATCCGCGAGCGCCAGGCCTTCGTGCAGCAGCTGACCGGCGCGAAGCTCGACCATGTGACGAAATACTCGTTTGATCCGCATATCGTCCAGGGCAACTGCGAGCACTTCACCGGCGTGGCCCAGGTGCCGCTGGGCCTGGCAGGACCGATCAAAGTCAACGGCGAGCACGCCCAGGGCGAGTTCCTGATCCCCATGGCCACCGCCGAGGGCACGCTGGTCGCATCCTACAACCGCGGCATCAAAGTGATCAACCTGTCGGGCGGCGCCAAGGCCACGGTGGTGGGCGACGCCATGCAGCGCGCTCCGGTCTTTGTCTTCGACGACGCGCGGGCCGGCCGCGATTTCGTGCGCTGGGTCGAGGAGAATCTGCCCAAGATCCGCGAGGAGGCCGAGGCGACCTCGCGGGTGGCCAAGCTCCAGTACATCGATCCCTATCTCTCGAACAAATTCGTCTACATGCGCTTCAACTACTCGACCGGCGACGCCGCCGGCCAGAACATGGTCGGCCGCGCAACCTTCGCCGCCTGCTCATGGATCCTCGACAACTACTCCGGCATCAAGCACTTCTATCTCGAATCGAACTTCGCCACCGACAAAAAGGCCTCGCAGGTCAACATCATGCGGACGCGCGGCAAGCGGGTGACGGCCGAGGTGGTGATCCCGCGCCAGGTGCTGATCGAGAACATGCGGGTCGAGCCCGAGGGCCTGGCCTACCACTACGGCGTGGCCAACATCGGCGGCTTCCTCTCCGGCGTCAACAACAACGGCCTGCACTCGGCCAACGGCATCACGGCGATGTTCATCGCCACCGGCCAGGACGTGGCCAATGTCGCCGAGTCGTCGGCGGGCCTGCTCTACGCCGAAGTGACGCCCGAGCGCGATTTCTACCTGTCGCTGACCATCCCCTCGCTGATCGTCGCCACCTACGGCGGCGGCACCAGCCTGGCCACCCAGCGCGAATGCCTCGAGGTGCTCGGCTGCCACGGCCTCAACCGGGTCAACAAGCTGGCCGAGATCATCGCGGCGGTCGCCCTGGCCGGCGAAATCTCGCTCGGCGCGGCGATCTCGTCGTCCGACTGGGTCTCCAGCCACGAGCAGTACGGTCGCAACCGCTAGGCGCCGCGCAATCGTTCCGAAACCACGAAGCGGCCGCCCGGCGAGATGCCGGGCGGCCGCTTCGTCTTGATTCAGGGCAGGACGACGATCTCGCCGGCCCGGGCCTGGGGCGGCAGGCTGCGGGTCACCGGGCCGACGAAGACCGCCTCGATCCGCTGATCGACCGCCAGCTGGTCGATGGTGATCGCGACCTTGGCGCCGCCCTCCAGGCGGAAAATCGGCGTGTCGGCCGGCACGCGGACGATCGCGCTGGGATAGCGGGTGTCGCCCTCCTTCAAGCCCTCGACGGTCAGCGTCAGCGGATCCTGGCCCTGGGCCGGCTGCAAGCCGGTGATCGAGCCGCGCACATCGACGGTGATCGCGGCGGAATCGGCGGCGGGAGCGGTGGCGACGGGTGTCGGCGAGGCAGGGACGGGCGTGGCGACCTCGCCGCAGCCGACCAGTGCGCCGGCCAGGCAGCCAAGGGCGATCCAGTGTCCGATAGTTCGCATTGTGTGTCCTCCGTGAAACGCCGCCCCTGCCAGCGCTCGGCGGGGGCGGCGGTGCAATCAATCCAGCGCGGCGCCAGCTCGTTGCGGCGCGCCGCGCGCTTGATCGACGCCGGCGCCGCCAGGATCGTTCCCCGCCGCCAGCTGATCGAGCCGCCGCCGGGCCTATCATACCCGACCGCCGGCAGGGGCTGCGGATCGCCCGCCCCATTGCATTTCGGCCGCCGCCCCCGCATGATGGTCCCGCTGTGACGAAACGTTTGCGCAGGGAGGCGCTGATGGATCTGACAATCGCCGGGCAACGCCTGGCCAACCAAGGGCTGTCAACCCGGCCGTTCGCCAATCCCGCCGCCGCCGTCCGGGCGCTCGGCGCGGTCCAGGCCCAGGATTACGCCGGCGCCAAATGGGGCGTCGGGCTGCGCGCGCCAGGCGCCACCGACGCGCACGTCGCCCAGGCCTACGCCGACGGGATGCTGCTGCGGACGCATCTCCTGCGCCCGACGTGGCATTTCGTCCATGCGGCTGACATTCACTGGCTGCTCGCGCTGACGGCGCCCCGGGTCCACGCCCTCAACGCGACCTACTACCGGCGCCTCGGGCTCGATGAGCCGGTCATGGCGCGGGGCGTGGCGGCGGTGACGGAGGCGTTGCGCGGCGGGCGGCACGGCACGCGCGAGGCCATGCGCGCCGCGTTCGAGGAGGCGGGGATTCCGACCGACGGCCCGCTGCGCCTGAGCTACCTGCTGATGCATCTTGAGCTTGACGGGATTATGTGCAGCGGCGCCAGGCAAGGCAACCAGCACACCTACGCCCTGCTCGACGAGCGCGTCCCCGCCGATCAGCGCCTCCGGCCGGCCGATCCGCTGGCAGAGCTGGCCCGGCGCTATTTCCTGACCCGGGGGCCGGCGTCGGCGCAGGATTTCGCCAAATGGTCGGGATTGACCGTGACCGCCGCCCGCCGCGGGCTGGAGTCGGTCAAGGAGGCGCTGGCGCCGCAGGGAGCGGCGGGGCGCGAGCTGTGGGGCCCGCCGACGCCGCTGCCGGACGATCCGCCGCCGGCCTATCTGCTTTCAATCTATGATGAGTACATCTCAAGCTATGCCGATCGCAGCGCGATGGTCGCCGCCGAGGACGCCGCGCTCCTCCAGTCGCTCGGCAACGCCCTGACCGGCATCGTGGTGCTCGGCGGCCAGGTGGCGGGGACCTGGAAGCGCGCGCTCGGCAGCGCCGGGGTCGCCGTCAGCGCCGAGCTGTTCCGCCCCCCCGGCCCGGCCGAGCAGGCGGCGCTCGCAGGGGCGATGGACCAGTTCGCCGCCTTCCTGGAGCTGCCGCGCCTGGCAGCCGATCCCGGCTCAGCGGAGTCGCCGCCCAGCTGAGGGGCGTCAGCTCAGCCCGAGCAGTCCCCACGCCGCGTAGGTCGCCAAACCGGCGGCGGCGCCGCTGAGGAGCCACCATTCGAGCTGGTCCGTCGCCTCAAGATCGCGCCCGAATTCGCCCTTCAGCAAGCTGATCAGCTTGGGCTGGACCCACAAGCGGAACGCCTCCCGCCCCTCGCCGGCGGCGAAATACCAGCGAAACGAGGCGAACCACACCAACAGGCTGGCGGCAACCGCCGCGATCACACGCACTATGCCCATCGCAATCATCCTCTCGCCGGCGCGGCTCTCGCGCCGGCCCTCATCCATTCGCCGCTGATACGCGCCAGCGCGGCGGCGGGTTCTGGCCGCGCCGCCGGAATTCCGCTCCGCCCGCCGGCGGCCGCCTTGACAATCGTAAGGTTTCTAGTAAACTTCTAAACTTAGAATAGTGCTAAATATCTGATGTATGTGGAGACACCATGGAACCCAAATCGGCAGTCAGCCCGAACCTAGTCGCGCTTGTGCGCCTGCTGGTGCGCAGCGTGGGCCGAACCGCCCTCAGCGAGACGCTAGCGGTGGTGCAGCGCGCCGAGCTGAGCCTGCCGCAGCTGGTGGCGCTCACGATCGTCCAGCGCGAGGGGCCGAACAGCCTGACCGCGCTCAGCGAGCAGCTGGGCATGTCGCTCTCGCATACCAGCTACCTGACCGACCAGCTTGTCAAGCGCGGCCTGTTGAGCCGCGCGGAAGACAGCCAGAACCGCCGCCAGAAGATTATCGCCGCCACCGTTGCCGGCGCCGCCCTCGTCGAGGAGCTGACTCAGCTCAAGCTCCACGGCATCGAGACCGCGTTGGCCCCCGTTCCGGAGGAGCTCCGCCAGCGGCTCGAGGCCGTGCTCGCCGATCTCGCACCCCATTTCGATACGCCCGTGCCTGCTTAAGGAGAATGTCCGCAATGGCTGTTTCGACCCTTCCATCCGCGCAACGGATTGACTACACCACGACGCTCGACCGCCAGACCAAGATCATCATCATGGTCGGCGTGCTGCTGGGCCTGTTCCTCTCGGCCCTCGACCAAACCATCGTCTCGACCGCCATGCCGCGGATCATCCAGGACCTGAACGGCCTGGACCTGCTGGCCTGGGTTTCCACCGCCTACCTGCTGACCAACACCGCGATGGTGCCGATCTACGGCAAGCTTTCGGATATCTACGGCCGCAAAATCGTGCTGATCGCCGGCATCCTGATCTTTATGGCCAGCTCGGTGCTCTGCGGCATGGCGACCTCGATGCTCCAGCTGGTGCTGTTCCGCGGCCTCCAGGGCCTGGGCGGCGCCGCGCTGACCTCGACGGCCTTCGCGGTGCCGGCGGACCTGTTCGTGCCGGCGGAGCGGCCCAAGCTCCAGGGCCTGACAACCGCCGTCTTCGGCCTGGCCAGCGTGGTCGGCCCCTACCTCGGCGGCCTGCTGACCGACAACCTGAGCTGGCACTGGGTCTTCCTGGTCAACCTGCCGGTCGGATTGGTGGCGCTGGCCTTCATCATCTTCAAGATGCCCAAGCTTGACAGCGGCCTGCGGCCCAAGATCGACTACGCCGGCGCCGCGCTGCTGCTGGTGACGGTGGTGCCGCTGCTGCTGGGCCTGACCTGGGACAAAACGACCCACGGCTGGGGCTCGCCGCTGATCCTGGGCATGTTCGGCCTGTCGGCGGTCGGCCTTCTCGGCTTCTGGTTCGCCGAAAAGCGCGCCGAGTCGCCGATCCTCTCGTTCGATCTGTTCCGCAACAAAGTGTTCGCCCTGATCATCCCGGTCTCGATCCTGGTCGGCGCGGCCTTCTTCGCCGCCGTGCTGTTCCTGTCGCTCTACCTGGTCAACGTGCTGGGCGTGAGCGCAACCCAGGCGGGCACGGCGCTGATGCCGCTGATGGGCGGCCTGGTGTTCGGCTCGATCACCTCGTCGATCATCGTCCAGCGGCTGGGGCGCTACAAAGAGATCATGCTGTTCGGCATGCTGCTGATGGCCGGCGGCTTCTGGTGGCTGCGGCTGATGGACCTTGACACGACCCTGTGGATGGTCCGGGCGCGCATGGTTGTCGTCGGCGCCGGCCTGGGCCTGTCGATGCCCATCCTGACCCTGGCGCTGCAAAACGCCGTCGCGCCCCACGAGATGGGCTCCGCTACCGCCGGCCGCCAGTTCTTCCAGCAGCTCGGCCAGGTGATCGGCTCGGCGGTCTTCGGCGTGATCCTGACCAGCACCCTGACCTCGGCGCTTGAGACCAATCTGGCCCCGGTCAAAGAGCATATGTCGCCGGCCATGGCCGCCCAGTTCGACATCAGCGCGATGCGCAACGGCGCCGGCGCCGGCGAGGGCGCTGCCGGCGAGACCGTCAGCATCGAGGAGCGGATCACCGGCGCGATCGGGAAGGGCCTCGACGCCCAAAGCGCGCTGCTGGCCCGGGCCGCCGAGGGCGACCAGGCCGCCCGCGGGCAACTGCTGGCCGACGAAAACACGCTGCCGTTCATCAAGGAGGCGCTGGGCAAATCGGAGACGCTGGACGCCGCCCAGCTCGCGATGCTCCAGGGCGGCCTGGAGCAGGCGCGCCCGGTGGCGCTGGAGCGCGGCCGGGAGCTTGCCAAAGAGATCGACCTGGGCATGAAGCAGGCATTCACGACCAGCATCACCAGCATTTATGTCTACGCGCTGGTGCTGATCGCCATCGGCTTCCTGATCGCGCTGTTCATCCCCCAGCTGCCGCTGCGCAAAACCAACCACGCGCCGCTGGCGCTGGAGTAGCGCCGCGGGACGTCGGGCGCATGGCGCGGGGCCGGTTGGCATTGCCAGCCGGCCCCGCGCCGCTTTAATGATTGACTGAACCATTGATTGCCAATTTTTACCACGATTGACAAGCGCCGCCATTCGGCTCAGACTGGGCGGATTGACCCTCGCAGCAAGGAGCTCCCGCCCATGCCGATCCAACCCCCGCGCCGGCCCGCGATCCGCGCCGCCCGACCCGCTGTCCGCATCCGCCCCCAGTCGATTG
>DASWWB010000020.1:0-3059 GCA_036406115.1 Herpetosiphonaceae bacterium | reverse complement strand
CTCGGCCAGCCGCCGCGACGGGCCTGCGGCGGCGCCGAAGCGTTGCAGCAAGATTGGCTTCGGCGAGCCCAAGCCGCCCAGAATCGCGCCGTTCACCGTCAGCAGATGGGCCAGATTCTCAGCGGGCGACCAGACGCCCGCCGGCGCGGCGCCGAACGCTTCGTCGCCGATCGCCGCCAATTCCGCGTCAACCGCCGCATAGGCGGCGGCGAGGCCGGCGGCGATCTCATCCAGCGTCGCGAGCGAACCAATCAGTGGCATGGCTGTGTTCCTTTCATCTGCGGGCTTGTCGGGCGGCCGGCTGGCCGCCGCGCAACCCTACCCCATCGCCGCAGGTCCGTCAAGGCGCCGGCCGGCAAGCCCTGCTCAAGCCAGCGAAACTGAAATGTCGCGGCGCGGGGGATCGGGGCGCGAGGCATGGCGAGCGCCCGCCGAGGGGCGGGCGCGGCGCGAGGATCGTTTGTTGAGGGGCAAATGCGCGCAGGGTTGTTCGAGCACGGTCACTCGTTGATCAGCTGCCCTTGGGGAGCGGCAGACTGATCATGGCTGTACTCGAGAATATCGCCCGGCTGACAGTCCAAGGCGTTGCAAATCGCTTCCAAGGTTGAAAAACGGATCGCTTTTGCTTTTTCATTTTTCAAGATCGATAGATTCGCCATCGTGATGCCAACCTTTTCGGCCAATTCCGTGACGCTCATTTTCCGCTTGGCCAGCATAACATCAATCCGTATCTTAATTGCCATCGCACGACCTCATACAGTCAAATCATTTTCTGATTTTATATCTACGCTGTTTTGAAGCAAGCGCTCGAAAATAGCGGCGGCGGCTGCGATGGCCAAAGCAATGATGATCGTAAAGAACCCGAGAACTGTCGGACCGGCCGGATCGTCGCCATTCGCAAAGAAACGAATGTAGAGCAGCCCCGGCACAACGAGGCCGCTGATCAGGACCGCGCAGTATTTTATATTCCGCACGGCGCTCACCGCTCGGTGTGAAAAAACGATCATGGTATCGACATAGCCTAAGAGCTTGAATAGTTGATAGAGCCCAACAAAAAAAGGGATTGAAGCCAGATACACATAGATAATCAGCGGATCCATGTAAATGCTGGCGAGATCCAAGTTCGCGGCGCGACCTTCCGTTTGCGGGAACTTAATCATCCCGGCCAGGACGCCAAGCGCGATCAGGACAATGATGACCTGCAAGAAGATCGTCGAGCCTCGTTTGAGTTTCATACGCTACCTCACAAGGGGATACTCCCGCGAAACGCCGCACCCGACGCCGACAGCGGACGCTCGTTCACAGGAGCCGGTACAACGCGGTGGCAAGCCGCCACCGGGCGTCGTCGTCAATGGCGATACTGTACCGCGCGATTTATCGTTTGTCAATATATTCTTATCGTTATTCGCGCTTGAGCCGATGCAACCCCGCCTATCCCATCTGCACCGCCGCGACGATTGGCAACGCGCCGGCGCAGGCTCCCAGGATCACTGATGATCCCGGGAGCCGGCGCCGGCGCGTCTGCATGCGCCTGGGGCAGTGCGAGGTGAGATGGACTGACGAGCCTAACGGATGGCGAAGCTCACCGTCACCTCCGCCCGCACCGCGATCTGGCCGAGGCTGATGGGGGTGTCGTCAGCCTGCGCGCCAGGCGCCGACGGGGCGCTCGGCGCCTCCTGGATGACATTCTGCGACCAGGCGGCAGCGCTGCTGCCATACAGGAAGCCGGAGTAGCCGGCGTGCGAGCCCTCCTCGATTGAGAGGACGCAGCCGGTCGCCGCGCCGACGCCGGTTGTCAAGAGATCGGCTTTTTCCTTGGCCGCCCGCAGCGCCAGCGCGCGCGCCTGGTCGCGGTGGGCGCGCAGCTTTGTCGATGAGAATTCGACGCCGATCACCCGATTGGCGCCCGCGTCAAACGCCGCGACCAAGACGGCCCGCGTCAGCGCGGGATTGCGAACGGTCACCCTGATGAGCATCTCGATCCGGTAGCCCTTGATCTCGTACTGCTTGTAATCCTCGTACACCGGCTGCACCAGATAGTTGTCGGTGGCGATGTCCTGCGGATCGATGCCGAGCGCCTTCACCGCGCTGAGCACCGCCTGGCTCGTCTGAAGGTTGCGGGACTGGACCAGTTGGGGGGTGGCGTCGGTCGTTTCGATCCCAAGATCGATCTGGACCCGGTCTGGCGCGACGTTGACGGTGGCCGCGCCGCTGACGCGGATCGAGCGGGACTGATCGCAGGCTGCGGCGCTGGTCGCGCCGGGCGTATCCAGCACCGCCTGGGCCGAGCGCAGCTCGGTGAGAACGAGCGCCGCCACGAGGATCGCGGCGATCAGTCCGATGTGCCATCGAGCGAAGGTCAAAGTCATGGGGTCGCTCCTCTGCTAACACGTTGCGCCCAGGATAGCGGCGCCGTGTGGCAGAACGATGGCAGCGCGACGGCAGGTTGGCGGCAGAGCGCCGGCGGGCCCGCGCCGTCAATCCGGCGCGCGCGGCAGCCAGAACGTGAACTGCGCGCCCCGTCCGGCCGGGCTGGCGGCCTCGATCCGCCCGCCGTGGGCCTGGATCAGCGCCTGCGTGATCGCCAGGCCCAGCCCGGAGCCGCCGGAGGCGCGGGCGCGCGAGCCGTCGACGCGATAGAAGCGCTCGAAAACATGCGGCAGATGGGCCGGCGGGATGCCGCAGCCGGTATCGGCGACGCAGCAGCGCACATGCTCGCCGTCGCCGGCCACGGTCACCTGGATGCCGCCGCCGGGCGCGTGGCGGATGGCATTGTGGAGCAAATTATCCAGGACCTGGGCGAGCTGATGGGCGTCGGCGCCGGCCCGCAGCGCATCGCCGGCCGCTTCGACCGTGATCCGGCAGCCCTGCCCGGCGGCCAAGGCGGCGAAGCGGTCGGCGCGCTCCCGGGCCAGCAGGGCGATGTCGGTTGGCGCCCGCTCCGGGGGGAGCGCGCCGGCCTCGGCCCGGCTGAGGAGCAGCAGATCGTTGACCAGCAGGGTCAGCCGATCGGTCTCGCCGGCCACCGAGGCAAGAAATCCCTCGCGCACCGCGAGATC
>DASWWB010000019.1:0-13730 GCA_036406115.1 Herpetosiphonaceae bacterium | reverse complement strand
GCCACATGCGGAGCCGCGACCCTGACGGCGCCCGGGCGCGCGAGCGGCTGGCCGAGGAGGCGCGGCGGGAGCGGATGGACCGGCTGCGGGGATTCACCGCAGGCTCACCGCTGGCGCGGGCGCGCCGGCAGCGGGGCGAATGATCAACCTGGGCGCGGCCGCAGCGGCCGCGCCCGTTCGCGTTTGGAGAACCGTATGAGCGACGAGCTCAAGGAATTGTTAGCCGAGCGGGACCAGCTGCGCGACCTGGCCAGCGACCTGGCGGCTCTGATCCGCCGGCAGCTGGCGCGGTTTCGCAAGAGCGATCTGACCCCGGAGGAGCTGGCCTATCTGGAAACGCTGCGCGCCCGGCTCCGGGCGCTCGTTCCGGCCGAGGCGCCCATGCCCGAGGGCATCGAGGGCGTGGCTCGCTGCAAGGGCTGCCGGGTCTGGGTCGCCTGGCGCGACACGCCGCAAAACAGCAAGCTGGCGCCGTTCGACATTGTCGACGGCGTCGTGACCGAGACCAACCACTTTGTGACCTGCCCGAAGCGTGACCAGTTTCGGACCAAGAAGAAGGGAGCCAAGGCATGACCGCATTGATCATTCGCACGCCGGCCGGGGAGGTCCTCGGCCTAATCCAGATCGTCGATCACCAGCTGGCGCAAGAGCTGGCCAACCAGGGCGCCTATGAGCTGATCGCCCGCGGGGCCGGCGGCCGCCACCTGACGATCGCCGAGGAATCGATCTTTGTGAAGTTCGGCGACGACCTGGCGGCCGACGACGTGCGCGGCTTTCGCGCAGAGGAGGGCGCGTGATCATCGTCTATCTGGCCCTGGGCGGCCTGGCCGCCGTCGGCATATGGTTCATCCTGTTTGGCCCGGAGGCGCAGCTCAACCAGCGGCAGGCCTCGGAGCGGGCCGCGCTGCTGGCGCAGCTGCCGGACCTGGCCGGCCTGGCCGGCTGGGGCGACGACAAACTGCAGTCGGCTCGGTGGCGCGCCGATCGGCTCGTCGACAGCCAGGCGTTCTGGTCGTATGTCCGGACCTACGAGGACGGCGACCAGGTCGAGCGGCAGATCTACGCCTATCAGGCGGCGCTGGCGGAGGAGTGGACGCGCCGGTTCAAACCCTTGAATCCGAGCTGGGCGCCGCTGCGCGCCCGGGTGCCCGTCGGCGACGTGTTGAATTAGCAAGGAGACCATGATGAGCTACCACGACCACGACGACGGCGATGATGTCTGCGGCTGCGGCTACTGGGATTGTGACTGCCCGGGCATCGACGAGGAGTACGCGCGAATGCGCGAGGAGATCGAGGCGGAGCAGGGGCCGCCGCCGCTGCCCGACAGCGAGACGCAGCACATCCTGTTTGCCTTCGCCCACGCCATGGGCTACGAGCTAATGGCGAACCGCGACAAGGGCGACTGGCGGGTTCACGAGCTCGATGGTCTGATCGGCCCCGACGGCGAGCTGGCCCAGCACGTTGCCAAGTTGGAGCGGGCGATCGCCGACGGCAACCAGCCGCGCGTCCGCGAGCATGCGGTCGACGTGGCCAACATCGCCCTGATGGCCATGCGGGCAGCCGGCCGGCGCGCAATGGTCCCGGCGGCCGCTGCCGGCGATCCGTTGGCGGAGCTGGGGGCGGGGCCTTGTCGGGAGTGATCGGCGGCCGCTCGGCGGCGCTCTGGGGTGGTCCTGGGCGCCGCTAGAATAGTTTTCGCAAATCACCATTTGGGAAAGTAGTTCCAGTATAATTTGCTCAAAATGCCCGAGCGGAGGGATTCACCCCCATGGATATCGAAATTTTGCCCCCGGAGCGCCCGGGCCTGCCGGCCCGCCGCGACCCCAACGATCTCCACGCCGACTTCGAGCCGCTGGCGCCAACGGAGCAGCCGGCGCTTGTCTACCTGGCCAACCTGGCGCCCGGCCGCTCGCGTGATACCATGGCGGCGTCGCTCCAGATCCTGGCCACCATGCTCGACCGGCCGGACCCCGCCCATACGCCCTGGCATCGGCTGCGCTTTCAACACACCACCATGCTCCGGTCGGAGCTGGTCGCCCGCTACTCGGCAGCCACCGCCAACCGCATCCTGTCGGCGCTGCGCGGCGTGCTGCTGGCGGCCTGGCGCCTGGAGCAGATCAAAGAGGCCGACTACGCCAAAGCGATCGATCTCAAGCGAGTCCGCGGACAAACCCTCGAGGCGTCCGCCGGCCGGGCGCTCTCTGAGGACGAGCTGGCTGGCCTGCTGCACGCCGCTCTGGCTGACGCCTCGTTCATCGGCACGCGCGACGCGGCGATCCTGGCGGTCCTCATCTTTGGCGGCCTGCGCCGCGCCGAGCTGTGCGGCCTGACCATGGCCGACTACGACGCAGAGGCGCTGGAGCTCGTCGTCCGCAAGGGCAAGGGCAACAAGGCGCGGGAGGTGCCGCTGCCCGACGACGTGCAGCCGCTGCTGGCGGACTGGCTGACGACGCGCGGCCCCGCGCCCGGGCCACTGTTCACCAGGATCTTGAAGGGCGGCCACATCACGCTGGAGCAGCTGACCGGCCAGGCCATCTACTACATCGCCCGCGAGCGGGCCAAGCAGGCAGGGATCTCCGAACACTTCACGCCCCACGACTTCCGGCGGACGTTTGCCGGCGACCTGTTCGAGGGCGGCGCCGACGCCTCCTCGATCCAGAAGATCATGGGCCACTCGAATGCCAACACGACCAACGGCTACGATCGGCGCGGCAAGAAAGCCCGGAAGGCGGCGATCGCCAAGCGTGGATTCAAGTTCGAGCGCCGGACCCTACCCCTCGACGATTGATCCCCTGGCCCCTCCCCCAAGCGGCGCAAGCCGCGCCCCCCAGCCGCGCAGCGGCGCCCCGAACCGCGACAGCCGAGCATGGCGCGATCTGTCGCGGTTCCGGCGCCCGGGCTCGCCGTCGACGGCTCCCCCATTGGATCCAAGGGCCCCACCCCCGACCCGCCGCGCGTCCTCGTCGATTACGTTCTGTCAAGTTGAATGGTTGACAGCCTTTACAGCTTTTAGTCGACACGATGCGCGGCAAGATAATGCCCCCTAAGCCGGCGAAATTCTGTAAAGGCTTGTCAGGGGGGATTGGGGTATTGACTTGGTGATACGGTGGTAATATAATGGAGATATAAGAAAGGAGGTCACGATGGACCGCAAGCCCCGATCCTTCTACGCGATCGAATACGCCTACGGCCGCACCAAGCACACCGGGGGCGGCACGCGCGCCAACAAGATCCACCAGTTCGCCTCCAAGGCCGAGCAGGTACGTTTCGTTTCCGACTGCGAGCGCCAGGAGATCAACGCCGACGAGCTGAAGGCGACTGACCCGCGCGTGCGGCGGGCGCAGCGCTACGCGGCCCAGGGCCTGGAGTGGCCGCAGTCTGTTGCCGACTAAAAAGAACCAGCCGCCGAGGTTCAGTCGGCGGCCGGGTCCCTGGTGGCTTATAAGTAACCAACAGTGTTTCAATCCTCGCCCCGTGGGGCGCATGCCACAACGATACCACAGAATCTCCCTTGGAGATAGCCCGGAGCGGCCGGGCGCTAGCGAAAGGAACGAACCATGAACGAGACCATTACGACGGCGGACGGCCTGACCCTCACGCACGGAACCTTCGTCAAAATCTGGGGCCAATTTCCTGCGGTCGTCGCCTGCAATCGCCACGGACGGATCGTCGGCCTGGTCGTGCCAGAGGGGGAGTACGGCCGCTGGTGCGACTACCTGCATCCGATGACGGGCGGGGCGCTGGCCGGCGGCCACGGCGCGACCATGGCGGAGTGGCGGCGCTGGAGCTTCTCAGAACAGTTTGACCGAGAGTCCGCCGCCCGCGCCGTCCGTGAGAAGCGCCTACCGCTGGTCAGCCCTGGCCGCGATCCCCGGTTCTGGCTGGAGCTTGATCCGTCGCCGCCGCAACTGCTGGTGCGGACCTGGGAGAGCTTGCTCGATGGCGCGCTCGGGTCCTGGGATCGATGGCGCGAGCTGGGGAACCCGGCGATCAGCTCGGAGCGTGTGGCATGAGCGAGCATCGAGGCGTAGCCCGCCTGTCATGGACGCGGACCAATGGGGGCGAGCGGGTGTCTGCCGCCTTTATCGAATCGCTCGGCCTTCCGCTCGAAGTGCGGGCCGAGGTTGACGATGCTGAGCGGCCTATCCCCGGCAGATACTACGGCAGCATCGGCGAGCTGACGGATGTGTTCACCGAGGGGATCGTCCCCACGATCGAGGAAGCCGAGCTGGCCACGGAGGCCCTGGTGCTGGCGCAGCTGCACCAGGCCGCAGCCCAGTTTGGCTTTGCGATGGTGGAGCGAGGATAGGCTGAGAAAATCGCCTAATGCGGCGGGTCGGCATGGTACGCTGGCCCCAAAGGAGGAACCCGATGGACACACCGAAATTGTCGTACGTACTCGACTTCAGCGCGGCCGTTCGCAAGCACCTGGTGGCGTATCAGGACACGGGCGGCCCGCCGCCGCGCATCGTCAGCATGGCGGAGCGCACCGATCGGCGGGTTACCGAAGCCCGTAATGTGCTGGCCGGTCTGATCGCTCCGCTCGACCCCGAGCGCGACTCCTGGCACCTCAAGCCGATTGCCGAGAGCGGCAGCGGGAGCATCGCCGTCCCCCACGGCGCCCTGGAGGAGGCGATCTACCGGCTTGTCGTGGCAGATCTTTGGCGGTACTGCGACCTGGCGGTGGACGCTGATGGGGACGCGGTACGCTACGCGGCCAAGCAGGCCAGCCAGGAGAGCTAAACACGGCAGCGCCGGGCGGCGCACCTTGGACAGTCAGCCGCCCGGCAATCAGTCCCCGCAGCGGGGCAGATCGAAGCATAGCACGGCCATGTGCCATTTTTGGAAATCCGCCATGGTAGGCTGAAAAAAGGTCAGGATCTGCCGAGGTTGCGTGATAGGCTCAGATCAAGGAGGTGCGACATGCCCGAGAACAAAAAGCGGTATTTCAAGCCCGGAACGCTGGAAGAGTATTTTCCCGCCGACGTGATGCAGATGATCCCCGCGCAGCACGTCGTTGAGGAGCTGCCCGACGGGAAGTACAAATGTGGCATTTACACTGCCGACTCACCGCTGGAGGCCGTCGAGACCTTCAGGCGCGAGCTGGCGATCAGCCAGGCGCGGATCGTGGCGGAGTTCGCCAACAAGACGCCGATCGGCCGCTGTCACTATTGCGGCCAGGAGATCTACGATCAGCGGGACGCCCGGCTCGATGCGATGGGGACTGGCTACTCCTGCCGCGAGTGCGTGTAGCCGCACCAGGTGCGACCGCCGGCGACCGGGGGCTTGCGCCGGCGCCGGCGATGCGCTACACTGGCCGGGCATACAAAGAGTCCAGTACGGCGGCCGCCGGGAGCAATCCCGGCGGCCGCCGGCGTTTATTATGTCGGCTCGTAAGCATGAAACGCTTTATGAACGTCTGTTCCATGTTGTGTTTCTGGCCTCAAAATTGCTTGACCTGGCGATTCGAGCGGCGTATACTCCTCATCAGTTCCGTGGTGCTGCCAAAAGGCGTGCGCGGCCAAAGCAATCAGGCTTGGCTCGCGCTTTTTTATACCCATGGACCGAGAGACTCCGAGGTATGCAGCCATGACCACCACCGCCGTTGCCATCCCAGCCAAGCTCATCACCCTAGCCTCGCCGGACGAGATCGAGGAGGCCCGACAGTTCATTGAGGAATTGATCGAGTATGGCGACGACGACGAGGCCTGGTCCGTCGGTGAGACCTGCTCGATCCGGCCAAGCAGCCAGACGGTCGCCGGCGTGAAGATCGAGGAGACCGAGGCCGAGTTCGTCTGTCGGATCGATCGCCTGGTGCGCGCCCTGCGGATTGGCCAGCGGCTCGCCTTCAAGGCTGAGGTCCAGATCCGGGTCGTCTACGAGCGGAAGAAAAAGGCGATCCGCGAGTGCCGCTTGACGATCACCTGGCCCCGCCGGCCGTTGGTCCTGGATCTGCCGCAGAAGCCCTGCGAGGCCAAGGCCCCGCGCGGCACCTCGCACAGCAACCGGAAGGCTGATCGCGCCGCCTAGCGGCCCCAACAACTGATTATTTGCTCAGCACATATGCGGGCGACCTGGTCACCATCGAGGTGATTGGGTCGCCCGCTTTTCATTTTCGGCCCGGAGGAAGAAGGACACCATGACCGAGCAGGCATACATCGAACTTTTCAAAAACGGCGGCCTGGCGCTCGGCCTCCTGGTGGTGGTGTATTTCACCTACCGCAACGCGGTCCCGTGGGTGCGCGACTGGCTGACCAAGCTTTCGGACACGCTCCAGAAGTTGGTCGAGGTCGTCAGCAACCTGAACCAGACGCTGGTCTCGCAGCACGCCGCGACCGAGACCAACTTCAAGGCGCTGCACGACCTGGTGACGACCGGCCAGCAGGACATCAAGGTCCAGCTCGCCGCTGGCCAGCAGGACATCAAGGCCGCGCAGGCCGCGCAGGCCGCGCAGCTCCTCGACATCCAGCTCCGCCAGGCCGTGATCTACGGCCGCTTCGGGCTGAGCTGGGACGAGCAGGGCGGCGGCCCGCCGTTGGCGCCAACGGGCAGCCGCCGGGATCCGCAGGCATGACCACGGTCTGGCTGCTGGCCTGCCGCTGGTGGCTGATCCGCTGGCTGGAGCGCGAGGCCTACTACATCGCGTGCGACATCGAGCGCGAGGCCCAGGCGATCGCCGACCTGGTGGCGGACCACAAATCATCGAAATTCGGATGGCTTACGCCACATTATGGCAGCCTCGGCTGCTGATACGCGACGGGCGGTAGAAGTTTGGCTCAGGTTATAGGCGCGTTCCGTTCCCTGACCCGCCGCCCGATATGGAAGCAGTGGCTGCTTGCCACGACGGCCCACCGAGGCCCCACACAGCGCGTGTAGCGCCGGCAAGCAGGGAGGTTCGACTCCTCCGGCTTCCCCTTCCCACACTCCAGCTGGAGCGTCCCTCACGGTCCAGCTGGAGCACCCCGCCCGGGTAGCTCAATGGTAGAGCGCTGGCCAATGCTGGGAGATCCGGCAGACAGAGATTGCGGGTTCGACCCCCGCCCTGGGATCCACGACCGTTGATCGTTTTGTATGGAGGTTCGCAATGGAAGCAATCGACGCCGCGCTCGCCAAGGTCCTCGTCGCCGCCATCGTGGCCGGCCTGGCCTTCATCTTCTCGGCGCTCCGGCGCCTCATCGACAGCAAGGCCACGACCGAGCAGCGCGGCCACATCTACGCGGCCGTCAAGGCCGGCATAAACTTCGCCCGCAGCCTGGGCCTGACGCCCGAGAACATCCTGGGCGAGGCCCTGGGGGCCGGCATTGCCGTCGGCTCGCAGTATCTCGACCGGCTGGGCGTGCGCCACAACCTGGGCGAGCTGGAGCGGCTGATGCGCGCCGAGCTGGCCAAGCAAGCCGCTTCGATCCCGATCCCCGGCGAGCTGCTGGAGCTCAAGGAAGCGCCGCCGGCGCTAACCGAGTCCAAGGTGGCGGAGATCGCCGATCGCGCGGCCCGCGCCGTTGTGGACGGCCTGAACAAGCCGCTGGGCTAGCCGACGGCGGCCGCCGATCTGTCAGAAAGCAAGGTGACTATGCCCCTCCAGCAGTTCGATGTTCAAGACGAGTTCCAGGGCGGCTTTTGGGAGCCGCGCACCGAGACCACCCACATTGTCGTCCACCACGCGGCGGCCCTGTACCCGCAGCAGCGCGGCATTGAGGATGTGCGCTCCGTGGCGGACTACCACGTCAAGACCCGGGGCTGGAGCGGCATCGGCTACCACATTGCCCTGGCAGAGATCACCCAGGGCGGCGCGATCGGCCGCTACAACCTGAGCCGCCTCAACACGCAGCGCGCCCATATCGCCATGCTCAACCATCGCATGGTGGGCGTGTCCTGTCTGACCAACTTCGACGCGCACCCGGGCAAGCTGCCCATCCAGAAATGGCTGGACGCGCTGGTCGAGACGCTGCGCGAGCTGGTGAAGCTCTACCCCAAGGCCCGGATCGTCGGCCATCGCGATGTCGCGCTCCCGGGCTATGAGACCATCTGCCCCGGCTCGCGCTGGGCAGACTGGAAGCCCGGCCTGCTCAAAGCGGTCGGCTCGCCGGCGGCGGCCCTGCCGGCGCCCGCCCCGAGCCTGCCGGCCGGGACCTACCCCGTTGATCCCGCGTTCCTGGCCTACTGGCAGGCCAGCGGCGGCACCTGGCAGCCCGCGCGCTTCGCGCCTGGCTACGCCACGACGCCGGCCCGCCCTGGCCAGGACGGCAACCAGTACCAGGTGTTTGAGCGCGCCGCGTTCCGCCTGGTCACCGCCGAGAACCGCATCGAATCGTTGCTGCGCGACGAGCTTCTGCCCGCGCTCGCTTAGGAGGCCCACCTTGGCCCAGCTGCCCTACGTCCGCATCCGCGTCGAGTACACCGAGACCACCACCGTCCGCCCGATCCCCCAGGTTGGCGACACCGTGCTCTATTTCGCGCACGGCAGCGCCGACGGCACCTACCCGGCCGGCGTCGGCCGCGCCGCGATCGTCACCGAGGTCGACCGCCCGGGCGATCCCCACAGCCCCGTCGGCCTCTGCGTCCTGAATCCGACCGGCATGCAGTTCGTTCAGCACGTTGGCTTCGGCCCCGAGCAGGCCGGCCGCTGGGACTGGTGCCCGGCGCCCGAAGTCGAGGTGACCGTCGAGCGCGAGGTCACCAACATCCAGATCACCATGCCGCCGACGCCGGCGGCGCCGAAGGCCCAGGCCGGCCCGCGCCCGGACCCGCTGCGGACGAAGCGCCTGTCGCCGATCCCGCTCGAATCTTCGCCCGGCCGGCCCGTGCCTGACTCGGGCTACCTGCCCCGTGGCGGCCGCCTGCCCACCTGGCTCCAGTAGCCGATCGCCCGCTGTCTTTCGCCCTCTTAGCCCCCTGGAGGATCACCCAATGAGCGAAGCCCCGCAGACCGCTGAGACCGTCGCCCCGGCCGCCCCCGTCTCCATCCAGTTCGTGGCCAACCTGGTCGACGCGACCGCCGGCCGCAGCGACGGCACGCGGCACGCCATGGCGCTGTCGTTCGTCAATCCGGCCGACAAGGACCTGAGCCCGCGCATCGTCAACGTCATGGCCCCGCTGATGGAGGTCGCGGCCAAGGCCGCGCGCTGCACCATCACGGTCACCTACGAGCCGGCCGCCGAGACCGTCTAGCCGCCGCCCTCCATCAGCCCGATCGCCGTCCGCCCTGGGCGGCGATCGGCGCCTTTGCACCTCTCAAGGAGCCCGCTATGAGCGCCCCGCTGATCCACAACTGGTATGGCTACCGCCCCCGCCTCCCCCTCCAGGGCCGCGAGCTGATCCGCGCCTGCATGCAGACCCTCGGCGCCGGCTATCGCCAGGCCTTCGAGGCCAAGGTCAAATCCATCGAGCTGGGGACCGCCCGCCAGCAGAAAACCGCCGCGCGCACGCTGCTGCGGTCGATGTTCGGCAAGGCCCAGAAGCGCCTGCTGCGCCGCGAGCGCGCCCTGCGGCCGCTGAACGGCCCGACGGCGGGCGAGCTCGCCGACGCCGTGCAGCGCCAGGCCGTGTTCCGTGAGATGGAGCAGGGCCGCAAGGGCAAGCGGGTGGCGCAGTGACCACCCCCGCAGCGGCCAGCGGCCCGGCCAGCGAGGCGCCCGTGGCGCCGGCGGCCGCCAAACCCGAGATCGACATCGAGCACCGCTTTTCGATGAACGACGGCCTGGGCGCGCCGATCGCCCACGTCGAGGTCCACCACCGCAACGGCGCCCTGTTCCTGACCAACGTCTGGGTCCATCCCGACCACCGGCGCCAGGGCCACGCCCGCCGGCTGATCGCCACCGCGCTGCGAATGTTTGCCCGCTCGACCCTCTATCTCAACGTCAACGGCTACACCAACCGGCCGCTGAGCGACGATCGGCTGACCCAGTTCTACGCCAGCTTCGGCTTCGAGCTGATCCCTGGCGCCCCCGGCATGATGTGCCGCAAGCCCGCGAAATAGCCCTCTGCAATGCCCAAACTTGAAAACTTGAATTAAACGGCGGAAATCAAGATGTCTCACGGCGGCAAGCGATCCGGCGCCGGGCGAAAGCCGCGGGCCGAAAAATACCAAAAGCAGATCGCCAAGCTGGAGCGAGCCATCTTGCCCGAGCTCGACGCGCTGTACCAGGTCCAGCTCCAGCTGGCGAAGGGCGGGATTGAGATCGCCGAGCGCCACTACGAGCCGGCCGGCACCATCACGGTCGACGGCGTGGCCAGGAACACCGACGGCACGCCGGCGCTCGACGCGAACGGCCGCGCGATCAAGTGCAAGGTACTGGCGTTTCCGACCAAGCCCGCCGAGGAGATGGTCCTCGTGAAGCTGATCATCAAGGTCAGCGGCCCCGATCGCCAGGCCGGCCAGTACCTCATCGACCGCATTGCCGGCAAGCCGGTGCAGCACCAGGAGATCTCCGGCGAGGGCGGCACGCCGATCAAAATCACGCCGATCGTGACCGAGAAGGCCAAGGGGGAACTCTCAGCATGGCAGCAAAACCAACTGAGCATGCTGTCGAGCTGGTTAAATGCGCGACCGATGCCGCCTACGGATGCCACCACTACGGAGTAATCGACGACGCCCAGGGCGCCGCCGGCACCGCGCCGTTTCACCTCTGGCCAGCGCAGATGCAGGTCCTTTGGACCCTGATGACGGTCCATCGCATCCTGATCCTCAAGGCCCGCCAGCTCGGCATTAGCTGGATCTGCTGCTGGTACGCCCTCTGGCTGCTTATTTTCCACCCCGGCCGGGTCGTGCTGATCTTCTCGAAGGGCCAGGCCGAAGCCAACGAGATGCTCCAGCGCATCAAAAAGCTCTATGAGCGGCTGCCGGACTGGATGCGCGCCGAGCTGCCGCAGCTGATCAAGGACAACACCGAGGAGCTGGAGTGGGACAACGGCAGCCGGGTGATGAGCCTCCCCGCCACCCAGAACGCCGGCAGCGGCTACACGGCCTCGCTGGTGATCCTCGACGAGGCGGCCAAAATCATCTGGGCCGATCAGCTGTTCACCGCGCTCAAACCAACGATCGACAACGGTGGCCAGCTCATCATTCTGTCAAGTGCCTTCGGTATCGGCAACCTGTTCCATCGGCTCTGGATCAAGGCCACCAGCGGCCTCAACACCTTCACAACCATCTTTCTCCCCTGGTGGGCGCGGCCGACGCGCGACTGGGCCTGGTACGAGCGACAGCTCGGCGAGTACACCGACCCGCAAATGGTCAACCAGGAGTACCCGCAGAACGCCAACGAGGCCTTCCTGGTGAGCGGACGCATTCGCTTCGCCACCAAGTGGATTGTCGACCAGGAGCGCAACGTCCGCGAGCCGCTCCCCGATGCGCAGCTGCCGCCGGCGCTCCAGGGGGTCCAGGGGCTCCGGGTCTACGCACTCCCCGAGCCTGGGCGCCGCTACATCCTCTCGGCCGATGTCGCCGAGGGACTCGAGCACGGCGACTTCTGCGCGGCGCACCTGGTCGACGCCGAGACCTGGGAGGAAATGGCGCACCTCCATGGCCATTGGGAGCCCGACGAGTACGGCGCACTGCTGGCCCAGCTCGGGACCGTCTACGACGCGGTCATCGCCCCCGAGCGCAACAACCACGGCCACGCCGTGCTGCTCAAGCTCAACACCTTGGGCTACCGGCGGATCTACGTGGCAGCCGACGGGCGCTATGGCTGGCTGACCAACGACCTGACCAAGACCGGCATGATCGACGGCCTGGCCGTCGCCCTCCGCGACAAGCTGGTCAAGATCCGGACCCAGTCCACCCTCGACGAATGCCAGTACTACACCGTCCTCAAAAACGGCAAGACTGGCGCCCCGCACGGCTATTTCGATGATCGCGTGATGAGCCTGGCCATCGCGATCGCCGTCGCCAAAGAGCCCCAGATCGCCACTGTCGGCCCGAGCATTTACGACCTGTAAGGACGGCCCTATGCACCCAATCGCCCGCAATATCCACCAGCTCTACGCCGCCGACTACATGGAGCGGCTCCAGCAGCAGCAGCGCGCCTGGCTGGCCTATAACGGCGAGAGCCCCAAGCCGCTCAAGGTGCGTACCGGCCAGCCTGACGACAACGTGCAGGTCAACTACGCCCGGACCATCGTCAACACCGGCGTCTCGTTTCTGTTCGGCGACAACATCACGTTCAGCCTGGCGCAGCCGGCCGGCGCCGCTGCGGCCGCTGGCGAGCCACGGGAGATCCAATGGCTCAACCAGGTGTGGGCCGCCAACCGCAAGATGACCCTGCTGCACAAGTTCGGCATCAACGGCGGCGTGACCGGCCACGGTTTCCTCAAGATCGCCCCGCCGGCGGCCGGCGCGCGCCAGCCGTTCCCGCGGCTGATCAACCTCGACCCGGCGACCGTCAATGTCATCTGGAATCCCGACGACGTGGACCTGGTCGATGTCTATGTCATCGAGTACACGGCCATGCAGTACGAGCGCTCGCAGCGCCGGCTCATGCCGGTCAACCGCCGGCAGCTGATCGAGCGCGACGGCAGCCGCTGGGTCATCATCGACCAAACGGCGCGGCTGGGCGGCGACTATCAGGACACGCAGGCGCCGGTCTACTGGCCCTACGAGTGGGCCCCGATCATCGACTGCCAGAACCTGCCGGCAGCCAATGCCTACTATGGCGAGCCGGATATCCCCAAGGACATCCTTGAGCTGAGCCGCAGCGTTGACTTTGTCCTGTCGAATACCGGCCGGATTATCCGCTTCCACGCCCACCCGAAAACCATCGGCAAGGGCTTCAAGGCCGCCGACATCGATGTCGGCGTCGACGGCCTGCTCTGTCTGCCCAATGCGGCCGCCGATCTCAAAAACCTCGAAATGGCGAGCGACCTGGGCAGCTCGATCGTGTTCTTTGAGAAGTTGAAGGAGGCCATCTACACCGCCAGTGCCACCCCAGAGGTCGCCACCGGCAAGGTCGAGGACCTCGGCCAGATCAGCGGCGTCGCGCTGCAAGTCCTGTTTCGCCCGCTCATCCTCAAGACCATGACCAAGCGCCTGCTGACCGGCGACATGCTGGTCGAGCTGAACCGCCGGCTGCTGGAGATGGGCGGCTTCGCCAACCGCGAGACGACCGTCGGCTGGTCGCAGATGCTGCCGATCAACGCTCTGGAGGAGCGCAACGTCCTGCTGATCGATCAGCAGCTCGGCGCCAGCAAGGACTCGACGCTCGACAAGGCCGGCTACGACCCGGCGGTCGAAAAGCAGAAACGGAAGGAGGAGGCGAAGGAGGGCCGCGAGCTGGGCAACCAGATGCTCGGCGCCTTCAACAAGGGCCAGAACCCGGACGCCGATCCGGACCTGGACGATGAGGACGATGACGCCGGCGACGAGGGCGACGAGGCATGAACCTGATCGACCTGGCGCTGGAGTTCCGCCAGCAGATGCTTGCTGGCGAGCGCGCGACCGCGAACGCGCTGGTCGCCGCCTACGGCTCCATCTGGCAGGCGATCCAGGACGAGCTGGCGCTGCTGGAGCAGGACATCGCCGCAGCGGAGGCCGCCGGCGTTGAGGTCGGCCCGAGCTGGCTGCTGCGCCAGGCCCGCTACCAGCGCCTGCTGGCGTTCGTCGAGGCGCAGTTGGAGCGGTTCGCCGCCTACGCCGAGGGCCAGATCATCGCGCAGCAGCGGATCGCCCTGGGCGCCGGCGCAGCGGCCGCCGGCCGGATGCTCGATGCGAGCGTGGCCACCAGCTGGAGCCGGCTGCC
>DASWWB010000018.1:0-1711 GCA_036406115.1 Herpetosiphonaceae bacterium | reverse complement strand
GGTGGCGCCGCTGATCCGCCTGGCGGGCGCGGCGCTGGCGGCGGCGACGCACGCCGGCCTGCGCGGCTTCCTGATCGCCTGGCTGGTCGCCGCCCTGGCGGAATGCGCGAGCATGTGGGCGCTGGGCCTTGCCGCGGCGCGCGGCCGTCATTCGCGCCACGACCTCGCCGGCGGCATCGCCGGAACCCCGGCGGAGAACCCCGGACTCTGGCGGTTCATGTGGGGCGCCAACGTCGATGTGACCCTGTCCGAGCTGTCCGGCCGCCTGACCCCGCTGGCCATCGGCGCGCTGCTCGGCCCGGCCGCGGCCGGCCTCTACGCCGTGGCCCAGCGCGCCACGGCGGTGATCGCCCAGCCCGCACAGCTGCTCGGCCAGGCCGCCTATGCCGAACTCGCCCACCTCACTGCGGCGGGCGGCGCGGAGGGCGGGCTCAGGGCTGTGCTCTCCCGCTCCGTGGGCGTTGCGCTGCTGGCGGCCGCGCCGGTGTGTCTGTTGCTCGCCGTATTCGGCGAGCGGCTGGCGGTGCTGATCGGCGGCCCGGGCTTTGCGGCGGCCAGCGAGATCATGATCTGGCTGGCGGTGGCCCGAGCCGTCCAGATCGCCGCCCCGCCGATGAGTGCGGCGCTGAACGCTCTGGGCCGTCCCGGACTTTCGGTCTGGGCGAACGCCGTGGCGGCCGGCGCCGTCCTGCTGGTGCTGCCGGCCCTGGCCCAGGGACTCGGGCTGGCAGGCGCCGGCGTGCAGGCCCTGGTCCAGGCGATGCTGGTCGTCGGCCTGCTGGCCTTCGGCCTCGCCCAGGCCGACAGCCAAAAATCCCTCAACACCCGGCGCGCGGAGGCCTGATGCGGATCGCCTACGTCATCAACTCGACCGAAGGCGGCGGCGCGGCCCTGCCGGTCCCCATGGTCACGCGGCTGATGCGCGACCACGGCGCCCATGTGGAGGTTTTCGCCCTGACCCGCCGCGACGGCCGGGCGATCGACGCCATGACGGCAGACGGCCTGCGCGTCCACGTGCGCCCGGGCGGGGAGAAGGACCATGTGGCCACGCTCGCCTGGCTGGCCCGGGAGATGCGGACCTGGCGGCCGGACCTGATCTGGACGTCGCTGACCCGCGCCACGCTGCTGGGGCAGATCGTCGGCGGCTGGATCGGCGCGCCGGTGGTCAGCTGGCAGCACGCGGCGTTCCTGAAGCCGGCCAACCGGGCGCTGCTGCGGGCGCGCCAGCGTCGCTCGGCCCTGTGGATTGCCGACTCCCACTGCGTGGCGGACCTGACGGCGGCGCGGCTGGGCGTGCCCGCCGAACGGCTGGCCACCTGGCCGCTGTTCTCCGCCGACGCTGGCGCGCCCCAGGCCCGGCCCTGGAACGCCGGCGAGCCGGTCCGCATCGGAACGCTGGGGCGGCTGCACCCGGTGAAGGGCCACGACGTGCTGCTGGCCGCCCTGGCGCACCTGCGCGCCCAGGGACTCACCGCGCTTCCGCCGCTGGAGGTGACCATCGCTGGCGAGGGCGCCGCGCGCGGCGCGCTGGAGGCCCAGATCGCCCAACTCGGGCTGGACAACGTACGCCTCGCCGGATTCGCCGACCGCCCGCGCGACTTCCTGGCCGGACAGCACCTGTACGTCCATCCGTCACGGTCGGAGGGGCTGTGCATCGCGGTCCACGAGGCCATGCAGGCGGGTCTGCCGACACTCGTCTCCGCGGTGGGCG
>DASWWB010000017.1:0-4165 GCA_036406115.1 Herpetosiphonaceae bacterium | reverse complement strand
CGGCTCGCGCAAATTGTCGAGGATTTGCCAGTCGACTGCGCGCAGATAGTCCCTTGCATTGAGCTTGCCGACAGCTGCAAGTGCGTTGATAGTGACTGTGGTGACGCCAAGCGGCTGCTCGTCAATCTTGATGAGCTGTGTCACGCGGGTGCACCTGCCTGGCGGGGGGGGTGGCCGTGCAGACAGACTGATAGGTGATCAGCAGTCTGCCGGGGGCCTTCAATTCGGCGGTGGCGCTCACGGCCTTGGCGTGGGCGGTGTAAAAATCGATGATGGGCTGGGCGCTGTCGGGCGTGTCAAAGCTGTCGAGCATCACCTCGTCCGTCATTTGCGATTTCACGCAGCGACGGGTGGCGCTTTGCGGATAGCTGGGCGGACTGGTCTCCCCCCACCCGCAGCCGTCGGATTGACCGACATACCCGGCGAGCCAGAGGCCGATCCCGGCGCCGGCGCTGAGCATGATGGCTAAGAGCAGCCAAATGAGTCGTTGTCGTCGCATTCGCAGCCTCGCTAGCGCAGATGGGCGAGGAAAAAGCCGCTGACCCGCGCCAGGTAGGCGGCGCGGTCGGCGTTGAACGACTGGACATGGGCGGCGCCCTCGACCAGCACCAGGGTTTCCGGGTCCGGCGCCCCGTCGCCGTAGCGGGCGCGCCAGATGCGCTCGGCGCTGTCGAACGGGATCAGCCGGTCCCCGACGCCGTGAATGACCAGCAGCGGGCGCGGCGCCAGCCGGGCGGCGGCGGCGGCTGGCTCGACGGACTGGGCGTCGATGCCGTAGAGCAGCCGGGCCATGATGAGGACGCCGGGCGTGAAAAAGCGCGGCAGGTTGCTTTGACGCGGCAGCTCGCGCTCAAGCAGCTCGACCAAGCTGGCGTAGCTGCTGTCCGCCGCCACCGCCTCGATCCCCGGCTCAGCGGCCGCCGCCAGCAAGGATGACGCCGCGCCCATCGAGAAGCCCAGCAGGCCGATGTGGGCGTAGCCGCGCTCCTGGGCGAAGCGGATGGCGCCGCGCACGTCCTGCTGCTCGAAATAGGCTAGCGAGAAGCGCTCGCCCTCCGACAGGCCGTAGCCCCGCAGATCGAACGACAGCACGCTGAAGCCCCGCTCCACCAATCCCTGGGCGATCGAAAACAGCCCGACGCCGCGATTGTCGCGGGACGAGTTGTGGCCGTGGACCATAATCACCAGCCGGCCTTGGTCGGCCGGGGCTTTGAGCAGCCAGCCGCTGAGCAGCAGCTCGCCGCCAAGGCTGCGAAACGTCACGTCCTCGACGTCCATGCCGGCGGCGCGCGGGTCGGCGGTGATTGGCTGGCGCTCGGTCAGGGTCAGCGCGTGGGCGGCGTAGGCCGAGACGCCCAGATAGGCGAACAGCAGCAGCGCGACAGTGAAGGCGGTCAGGATGAGGATGCGCCGGCGGCGCGGCCGTTTGGCGGGATGCGAGACTGTCATGGAGCGGATCCTTCGGCTGGCGGCCGGGCGCGGGCTACGGGGCCGCCGCGCGCCGCGGCCGGGGGCGGTAGAGCAGATACCACTCGGCGGCCACCGCCAGCAGCGCCAGGGCGACGAGCGGCGGCCAGAGCTGGCGGCGGGTTTCTTCGGGCTGGGCGATGGTCACAGCGCCGGGCGCGGCGTCGAGGTTCGGCGCCGGGCGCGGGGCCAGATTGGCTTCGTCGGTGTCGCCGAGATTGACGGCCACGCCGCCGGCCTCGTCATTGCCCGCCACCCGGTAGAAGCCGGGCTGGTCGAGCCGGGCGTCGGCGGCCAGCGCAGCGCCGCCCGGGGCGAGCAGGCCGACCGCTGGCGCCGGGCTGCCGGGGGGCAGGGTCGGCGGCAGGTTGCCGCTGGCCAGCGCCTGGAGGCTGGCGGCGGTCAGCAGCGGGAAGGCCAGCTTGACCGGCAGATTGGACTGCTCCAGGTCAAAAGCCCAGATCACGGTCTGCCGGCCCTGCCAGCTGCCCCGCAGCACCAGGCCCAGATTGCTGCCGGCGGCGCTGATGGCGGGGGCCAGGGTGCCAGAAAAGGCCGTGCCGGGGCGAATCTCAATCACCCGGCGCAGCTGGACGCTTGAAAGATCGACGCCGGCGAAGGCCGGGTCGCTGGCCGCCGCCGCCGCGCGGGCGTTGGCGTTGATCGGATTGGCCGGCAGCCGCGGGTCGTCGGGCGGATTGACCAGCAGCAGCGCGCCAGGGGGCAGCGCGTCCGGCAGCACGCCGTTCAAGATCGTCACATCGGCGGGCGGCGCCGCCGGATCGACAGTTTGCGCGGCGGTAACTTGCAGGCCGGGCAGCACCGCCAGGACCCGCTCCAACGCCGAGCCCGGCGGGCCGATCAGCCGCACCCGCACCGTCCGGGCCTGGGTCAGCGGCAGCGCCGCCAGATCGTCGCCCGGCAGCGCGTCGCCGCCGCTCAGGCTCAGCTCTGCCAGCGCGCTGGACGCATCGACCCGCCAGGTGTACTCGGTGGCGCCCTGCTCGGGCACGCGGATGGCCTGTTCGTCGCGCTGCCGCCCATCGACGACCAGCCGCAGCGTGCGGATCGCCGGCGCGTCGTCCCAGTTGACGACCCGGCCGTAGAGCGCCACGTCGCCGTCCGGGAGCCGGCGCGAGGCGAAGGCGACAATCGCGGCGTTGGCGCTGTTGCCGCCGTAGGTGCGCCGCTCAAGCTCGGCGGCGACGGCGATCGTCGACGCGGGCGCCGCCAGCGCATCATCGGTGAGCAGCAGGACGCGGTTTTCCTGGCCGGGGCGGAAGGTCGAGCCGGCTAGCTGAAGCGCGCCGGGCAGATCGGCGCCGTTGCCGGCGGCGCGGAGCCGGCGCACGGCCTGCTCCAGCAGCGGCGCCTCGTCAGGGCCGCCGGTGAGCAGCAGGCGCGGGCTGGCGCTCAGCTCAATCAGCGCCAGCGTATCGCCCGGCCCCAGCTCATCGATCGCGTCAAGCGCGTCGGCCTGGGCCTGGCCGAGGCGCGACGGCGACTCGTCGGTGGCGCCCATGCTGGTCGAGGTGTCGATCACCAGGGCGGTGTGCTCGGGCGTGGTGTCGCCGAACAGCGCTCGCAGCGCCGGATTGGCCAGCGCCAGCGCGAGGCAGGCGGCGGCCAGCAGATGGAGCGCCAGCAGCCAGCTCCAGGGGATGCGGCGCTTGCGGTGCTCGGGCGTCGGCGCGGCCAGCGCCTGCCAGAGCGCGAGCGTCGGCACCTTGATCCGGGTCCGGCGCTGGCGCACCAGGTGCAAGATGAGGATCGCAGGCAGCGCCAGCAGCGCCAGCAGCCCGATTGGAAACAAGAGCGTCATGGCGATGGTCCTCTAGCCGAGCACGCGGCGGCGGCGCAGGAACGGGATCACCGCCCGCTCCAGCGAACGATCGGTGCGGATGCCGGCGTAGGTCGCGCCGTGCTCGTTGCAGGCCTGCTGGACCGCGCGCACCCAGCGCACCAGCCGCTCGCGATACTCCTCCAGCGCCCGGTCGTCGACCTCCAGGGCCACCACCTGGCCCGTCTCCTGGTCCTCAAGCTCCAGCGGGCCGCTGAGCGTCGGCGCGATTTCCTCGGGGTGCAGGATGTGCAGCACGACTGTCTGCCAGCGGGGCGCGCTGGCGGCTTTGAGCAGCGTGCGCAGATCGCCGCCGCCCCACAGGTCCGAGATCAGCACCAGCAGGCCGCCGTTGCGTTTGCGCAGGCCGGCCGCCACGGCGTCGAAGGCGGTGGCGCCGGCGGGCTGGACGGCAGACAGGAAGCGCAGCAGCTCGGGGGCGCGGGCGCGGCTGGAGGCGGGGCCGAACGGCTTGGCCAGGCTGGCGGCGAACGGCCAGACCGTGGTGCTGTCGTTGGCGGCCAGCCCGAGATAGCCGAGCGTCGCCGCCAGGCGCAGGGCGTAGCGGCCTTTGTGGGTCTCGCCGGCGCCCCAGTCCAGCGAGGCCGAGCGATCGAGGGCGATGATCAGCTCGATCTCCTGCTCGGTTTCGCCCAATTTGAGATTCAGCTCGTCGTGGCGGGCGTAGGCTGGCCAGTCGATATGGCGCAGATCGTCGCCGACGGCGTAGGGCCGGTGGTCGCTGACGGTCGGGGCCGGCAGCCGGCGCCTGCTGGCGTGGACGCCGCTCAGGCCGCCGCGCAGGTGGCGCCGGGCCTGGAGCGCCAGCCGCTCGATCCGGCTCAGAAAGGCCGGATC
>DASWWB010000016.1:0-4027 GCA_036406115.1 Herpetosiphonaceae bacterium | reverse complement strand
GCATCGGCTGCCCCATCCTGCTGCTCACCGCCAAGCCGATGTTCCCGGGCGCAGGCCACGAGGCCGGGATCGCGGCCTTCGCCGGGAACTGGCGCGCCGGCGAGCGCGTCGATTTTCCGGACAGCGGCCACGCCATCCACTTCGATCAGTTCGAGCGCTTCGTCGAGATCGCGGCGGCGTTCCTGGAGCGCAGCGTAACACAATCTTAACCATTGGCGGCGGCGCGCTTAACCTGGCCTGTGTAGGGTTGGCGGCGGATCGATTCTGCGATTGAAGGAGGAATCATGCGTCGAGTATGCGCGCTGCTGGCGGGTTTGATCGTGGCTGGATTGGCGGCGGCGGGTCTCCCGGCGACAACCCCAGCCACAAGCGCCGCCCGGCCGATCGTCATCGGCCATCGCGGCGCCAGCGGATCGCGGCCCGAGCACACGCTGGCGGCCTACAAGCGGGCGATCGAGGCCGGCGCCGATTTCATCGAGCCGGACCTGGTGAGCACCAAGGATGGCGCGCTGGTCGCCCGCCACGAAAACGAGATCTCCGGCACCACCGATGTCGCCAGCCGGCCCGAGTTCGCCAGCCGCCGCGCCACCAAGACGATCGACGGCGCGCGCCTGACCGGCTGGTTCACCGAGGATTTCACCCTGGCGGAGCTGAAAACCCTGCGCGCCATCGAGCGCATCCCCGACATCCGGCCGCGCAACACACTTTTCAACGGAATGTACGCGGTTCCGACGCTGCAAGAGGTGATCGACCTGGCCAAGGCTCAGAGCGCCGCGACCGGCCGCACGATCGGCATCTACCCCGAGACCAAGCACCCGAGCTATTTCGCCGCGATCGGCCTGCCGCTTGAGGAGCCGCTGGTCGCGATCCTCAACGCCAACGGCTACCGCGACGCCGCCGCGCCGGTCTTCATCCAATCCTTCGAGACGGCCAATCTCAAGCGCCTGCGCGGCCTGACCGGCGTGCGCCTCGTCCAGCTGATCGACGCCGCCGGCCAGCCCTACGATTTCGCCCTGGCCGGCGATCCGCGCGGCTACGCCGATCTGATCACCCCGGCTGGGCTGAAGGAAATCGCGACCTACGCCCAGGGCGTCGGCGCCAACAAAGGGCTGATCATCCCCCGCGACAGCGCCGGCCGCCTGACCCGGCCGACCGCCCTGGTCGCCGACGCCCACGCCGCCGGGCTGCTGGTCCACGCCTGGACCTTCCGCAGCGAAAACCAGTTCCTGCCCGCCGAGCTGCGCCTGCCCGACGCCGGCGGCAAGATCCGCCCGCAGCAGCGCGGCGACGCCGCCGCCGAGTACCGGCGCTTCTTCGACGCCGGGCTCGACGGCGTGTTCAGCGACCATCCCGGCGCCGCCGCCCACATCCGCAACGAGCTCTTTCGCTAGCCGCGAGACGCAATGAGGGGCGGCCCGCATCCCAGCGGGCCGCCCCTCGTGTGATCATTTCGCGCCGATCCTTATTCGCTCCAGCTACTGGAACCGCTGTCGTAGCTGGAGCTGCCGCTGTCATAGCTCGAGCCGCTGTCGTAGCTGGAGCTGCCGCTGTCGTAGCTCGAACCGCTGTCGTAGCTCGAACTGCTGTCCGAGCCGCCCCAGCCGCCGCTGTCGTGGGCGGAATGGGCGCTCTTGGCGTCGTCCCAGCCGCCGATCTCGCCGCCGCCGCCGCCAGTGTCCGACCCGGCGCCCCAGCTGTCGCCGAAGGATGGATCGGCGACGGGGTATGAGGAAAAACTATCGCCGGAGCCATGCCAGGAGCCGTGCGCGGCAAAGCCGCTGTCGTCGCGCGAGCTGCTGAAGCCGGAGCGGCCGCGCTGGTGGCGTCGCGACGAGCCGGTGAGCTTGGAGCCCAGGATAATCAGCAGCACCACCAAGCAGATGATGTAGAAAGCCATCGTCATTCTCCTTCACTCGCAATCAGGCGATCGGGGGGATTGACGGCGCTAGTCGCCGCCGCCGCAATCGCCGCCGCCGCTGTCGCCGCCACTGTCGCCGCCGCAATCAGAGTCGCCCCAGCCGCCGTCACTCCAATCGCCGCCGGAGTCGCCCCAATCGCCGCCGGCGTGGCGCCGGGTGCGTCGCCCGCCCCGCATGATGCGTCCCGCGATTTGCAAGAGGATGATCACACCAAACGCGATAAAGAAAATCATTTCGACTGACATAGCGCGCTCCTTTCAAAGATCGGATCACAAAGCCCGTCCGTCGGCCGGCGCTTAGTCGTCATCGTAGTCGTCGTAGTCATGGTCCCAGTCGCCGCCGTGGTGGCGATGGCGGCGGTAGTGGTGGCGGTGGTGGCCGTAGCCGTGGCGGCGGCGGCCGTCGAGGGCCATGCCGAACAGGCTCATCAGCATGCCGGCCTTGCGGCTGGGGAAATAGTGGCGGTTGTGGCCGTAGCCGTGGCGGCCGGCCTTGCGGAAGATTTTTGCGGCGACTTTGGCGAAGACCAGCGCCGCACCGATCGCGCCAATAAACAGGATGGCGAGCGTTACCACGATAAATGAAATCACTGTCAACCTCCTGGCGTGTCAAGTTGCCCATGCTACGCCGCCGGCGCGCGCCGCGTTGCGCTGTCAGCGGCTCCTGCTACTTGTGATAAAATGTGCAACTTGTAACGCACAGAGCCTAGCCAGAAGGACGATAGCGATGAGCAAACAAAAAGTGCTGGTGACCGGCGGCGCCGGGTTCCTGGGGATCAATCTAATCCGCTACCTGTATGAGCGCGGCTACGATATCGTGTCGCTTGATTTCGCGGACTGGTCCTATCCGGACATGCAGGACAAGATCACGATCATCAAAGAGGACATCCGCCACAAATCCGCCGTCGACCGGGCGATGCAGGGCGTCGATCTGGTGGTCCACTGCGCCGCCGCCCTGCCGCTCTACTCGGAGGAGGATATTTTCTCCACCGACATCGACGGCACGCGCAACATCCTGGAGGCGGCCAAGAACCACAACATCGAGCGCGTGGTCCACATCTCGTCGACCGCCGTCTACGGCATCCCCGACCACCACCCGCTGGTCGAGCAGGACCGGCTGGACGGCGTCGGCCCCTACGGCCAGGCCAAGATCATGGCCGAATATGTCTGCCTGGAGCACCGGGCCAAGGGCATGGTGGTGCCGATCATCCGGCCCAAGTCGTTCATCGGCCCCGAGCGGCTCGGCGTGTTCGCCCTGCTTTACGACTGGGCGCTCGACAAGCGCCATTTCCCGATGATCGGCAACGGCAAGAACCGCTACCAGCTGCTGGACGTCGAGGACCTCTGCGAGTCGATCTACCTCTGCCTGACGCTGCCTGCCGAGGTCGCCAACGATACCTTCAACATCGGCGCCAAAGAGTTCACGACCATGAAAGAGGATTACCAGGCGGTGCTCGACTACGCCGGCTTCGGCCGCAAGATCATCGGCACGCCGGCCGAGCCGGTGATCTGGGCGCTGCGCTTCCTGGAGCTGCTGCGGGTCTCGCCGCTCTACAAATGGGTCTACGAGACCGCCTCCAAGGACTCGTTTGTCTCGATCGAGAAGGCTGAGAAGATTCTCGGCTACAAGCCCAAGTACTCCAACAAAGACGCGCTGATCCGCAACTTCAAGTGGTACATCGACAACCGCCAGCACTTCGAGGGCCAGGGCGGCGTGTCGCACCGCGTGCCGTGGAAGCAGGGCGCGCTGGGCCTGATCAAGAAGGTCTTCTAGCCCGCCGCGCGCATCGAACGGCCCGCCTGATCGCTTGGATCAGGCGGGCCCTTTGATTCAGCGGCTACTTGCGGCTAGGGGGTGACGGCGCAGGCCGCGCCGTTGAGGGCGAAGGCGGCCGGCTTGGCGTTGGCGCCGCTGAAGGTCGCCTGGAAGCCCAGGCTGGCGGTGCCGCCCGGCGCGATCGCCGCGTTCCAATCGACATTGCGCGCCGCGACCTGCTGCCCGCTCTGGCTCGCCGTCGCGTTCCAGGCGTTGCTGATGCGCTGGTCGCCGCCAAACGCCCACGCCAGCGTCCAGCCGTTGATCGCCGCCCCGGTGTTGGCGATCTGCAC
>DASWWB010000015.1:0-2355 GCA_036406115.1 Herpetosiphonaceae bacterium | reverse complement strand
TGGCCCTGGAGCGCATGCTTGAGATCACGGCCTAGCGCCGCGAATCGGCGGGGCGCGGGAAAACTCCCGCGCCCCGCCGTTTTTAATCAAGCTTGGCTCCGGTCCCCAGTCCCTGATCCCCAATCAATCCCCCGCGCCGGCCTCGATGATCGCCCCCAGGCTGACGCGCAGCCGCTCCCAGTCAGCGTCGCCCAGCAGCGCCCGGTACTCAGCCTCCAGCTCGCGCTTGACCAGCAGCGCGTCGAGCAGATAGGCCTGGCCGCGGCTGGTGAAGCAGATCCGCTGCGCCCGCCGGTCGAGCGGGTCCGGCTGGCGCTCGACGTACCCCGCCTGCTCCAGCTCGGCCACTAGCTGGCCGACCGCCTGCTTGGTGATGCCCGCCCGCTCCGCCAGGACGGTCATCCTGGTGCCCTCCGCCACGTCCAGGTGCGGCAGGAGATTAGCGTGGACCAGGCTCAGATCGGCGTGGCCGCGCCGCTGGAGCCTGCCGATCGACCGCGCGTTGAAGGCCCGCGAGGCCTGGAGCAGCAGCCGGCCGATGTGCTGCTGCCGCGCCTCCGCCAATTCCGCGCTGCTCAGTGGTTCAGGCAAGATAGTCAACCCCCTTGACTTAATGGACAAGCCGCTTTATTATATCGTCAACCAACTTGACTATCGACAGGAGGCCGCCGTGATTCTGATCAAAGCCAACCAGACCGAGCCGATCGCCAGCCCCAACGGCAACCTGGGCGCCGCCCTGGCCACGCCGAGCACGGGCGCCGCCCAGGTGAGCGTGATCCGCCAGCGCCAACAGCCGGGCGGTTTCAATCCGCCCCACAGCCACCCCAACGAAGAAGTGATGTTCCAGCTCGCCGGCACCGTCGCCGTCCACGCCGGCGAGGAGCGGCTGGAGCTGCGGGCGGGCGACACGCTGATCATCCCCGCCGGCACGCTGCACCGGGTCGAGAATCGCGGCGACGGCGAGGCCGAGTGGCTGATCATCGCGGCGGCCGGCCCGCGCTTCTTCCACGAGAGCGGCGAGGAGGCCCATCCGGCCTGGGCGCGCTAGCTGATCCAGAACAGCAGCGCGTCGCCGGCGGCGGCGGCGCGCCGCAACGATCCGACCAGCGAGTCGAAGATCGCCCCGGTGATCTCGTAGCCGTCGGCGTACTCGCGGTATTTCAGCTCGGCCTCGAACGCCTCGCGCGATGCGAACTCCTCGGTCCCGTCGAAGCGCTCGAAGTCCTTGGGCTGCGGCTCGCGGCCGGGATCGAGGCCGTAGGCGTCGCACCAGCGCCGCCAATACGCCCGGCGGTCGATCGGCTCCAGCCAGGCCAGCAAGGCGCCGATCTCCTCCGGCCGCACGAAGCGCACAGCGCCGTAGCCGAACCCGACATCGCCCAGCGGCGTCCCGCCCTCGCTGATCGTCCAGGCGCCGGCGTCCTCATCCGGCGCGATGATGCCATCGACGATGCCGAAATTCTTGTCGAAATTGCCGTAGCCGCCGGGATCGGCCTGGCGCTTGTCCGCCAGGAAACGCCGGACCTTGTCCTCATCCGGCTCGTGGAGCAAAGCCGCCAGCTCGGCGGCGGTTAGCTGCTGGCATTCGGCGTAGCTTCCCATCGCTCTCCTTCCGCTCATCGACAGGCCTGGGTCACGGGCAGGCGAGCAGCCCGTCGGCCTGGATGAGGCGGCCGTCCGCCAGCAGCGCGGCGATCCGCGCCTCCAGCAGCTCGCCCATGCGCTTGGTGACCCTGGCGAAGCCGAGCAATTCCAGCGCGTTGTCGATCGCCGCCGCCGGCCTGATCGAAAAGCCGAGGCGGACGGTCTCCAGCAGCGCGGCGTCAAGCTCCTCGGGCGCGACCAGCTCGATCTTGCGCTCGGCCGGCTCCAGCGCCGCGCGGGAGCGGGGCCGGGCCGCGCGCTGGCCGTCGGCGTACAAAAAGCCGCCGGCGTGGACGAACAGCCCGGCCCGCGCCCCGACCGCGACCGCCTCGTCGACCGCGCCGGCGATGCGGGAGCCGGCCCGCGTCAGGCCGTAGCGCGCCAGGAGCCGCCGGGTCACATCTTCCCGGTGAACCGGCGCCTCGACGGCGACCACGGCTTTGATCGTGTAGGCCAGCTGCTGGGGGGGCACCTGGTGCAGCTCCGGCGCGTGGCCCGGCGGCAGGCGGCCCAGCTCGGCTTTGCGGTACGGCTCGGCCGCCGGCGCCGGCGTCTCGCGCGCCTGCCGGGGGATCGCCGGCGCCGCTTGCTCCTCTGGCTCCTCGGCAGGCGGCGCGGCGGCGCTGGTCTGGCGGGCCGCTTCGATGGCGGCGACCGCGCGGTCGGTTTCCTCGGCCGGGTTGCGGAACCACGCCGTGCTCCAGATGCGGT
>DASWWB010000014.1:0-1905 GCA_036406115.1 Herpetosiphonaceae bacterium | reverse complement strand
GTTCCTCCTCTACGAGAATCCGGGCGCCGATCTGTAGCTCATCAAGTTACAGATCAGCCTCGGCATGATACCCCAGACCGGCGGCGGCGGCAAGGCTCAGGGGCGGCGCGGCCGGCGCTTCAGCCACGCGGGCGCCGGCGTGTCGGCCAGATCGGCGAACACCCGGTCGGGAAAACAATAATAACGAGACTGTCGCCAAAGCGCGGGCTTCGGCAGCGACGACGCCACCTGCCCGGCCGTCATGCGGCGGCAGCGATGCTTGAATCGCTCGACCAGCGGCGCCTCATCAGCCTCATACAGCCCCGAGAGCAGCAGGTACATGCCCGCGTCGGGATGGCCGAGCATCGCCAGCCGCCGCCCCCAGTAGAGATAGCCAATCGAATCATAGCGGGTCAGCGATCCCAGGAGCCGTCGGTCAAGCTCGTCGTAGCGACCGGCATCCCACCACTCGCGCGCCGCCAGGTGCCAAAACGCGCCGCCATGCAGCGCCAGCCGCGTCTCCGCCGCCAGGGCCGCCAGGGCGGCGCGCAGCGGCTCCTGGTCCGGATAGCGCCGCCTGCCATTCCAGAGCTGGGCGATAATCCAAAACGGGCCGCCGGGCAACTGCTCGACATGCAGCCGGAAGCCGCGCGACAGCAGCAACGCGCCGGCCCGCCGCGTATCCCGGGCGCGCACGGCGGCCAGCACCGCCGCGTTGGGCTGAACGATCCCCAGCTGGCGCCGGATCCGGCACCAGAGCGGCGCCGGGCTGTCCCTGAGCGGCGGAACGCGGCCGAGGAACTGCCGCAGCTCGCCCGCCAGCCGCTGGCGAAAGCGGCTCAGCTGGCCGCGCGATTCGCTGCCGGCGCTCTCCGCCAACGCACGCAGCACTATCGACACCATCTTCAGTCTCATCAGCATCTCTCCCAGCGCTTGGTTTGCGCCGCGCGGCTTGCCGGGCGCGGCGGTTCCAGGCTACAATACGGAGGCGCGTGGCGCAAGGCCGGCGCTAGGGACGGAGGATTTCGCATGATTCGACGCCTGGTGGGAATCGCGGCGATCAGCCTGCTGGCGGCGGCGGTGCTCAAAGAATTGTTCCAGCCGCGCGGCTTCCGGGTGCGCGAGGGCAGCGTGCTGGGCGTGCCCTACAGCTTCCGGCTGCCGGGCCCCGAGGACCTGCGCCGCCGCTACTGGAACGCGGGCGGGGACGTGCTGGGGCCGCCGCTGTTCGGCGTGGGCGTGCTGCCCAACGTCCCGGCCATCCTGCGCCGGGCGGGCCTGTGGCAGGACTAGCATCAGCCGGCGTCGGGATCATCGCCAACCCCGCCTCCAGCAAGGACATCCGCCGGGTGGTGGCCCACGCCACGATCGTGCCCAACCACGAGAAAGTCTCGATCGTGCGCCGGGCGCTGCTGGGGCTGGCGGCCACGCCGGTGCGCCAGGTCTGGTATCTGCCGGACCGGGCGGGGCTGGTGAGGGGCGCCGCCGACCGGCTGTCGCTGCCCTTCGCCCTCACGCCCTTGGTGGGCGACTGGCAGGACCAGGCCAGCGACAGCGCCGAGGCCGCGCGCCAGCTGGCCGAGCTGGGCGCCGGCTGCCTCATCACGCTGGGCGGCGACGGCACCGCCCGCGCCGCCGTCAAGGGCAGCCGCGCCGTGCCGCTGCTGGCGCTCTCGACCGGCACCAACAACGCCTTCCCGGTGATGCTGGAGGGCACGCTGGCCGGGATGGCCGCCGGCGCCCTGGCGACAATCGCGCCCGAGGCGACGCGCTGGGAGCCCATCTTGGAGATCTGGCGCGGCGATCAGCTGGTCGATGTGGCGCTGGTCGACGTGGCGGCCTTCGAGGGCGATGTCGGCTCGCGGGCGGTCTGGGAGATGGAGCGGGTGCCGCGGCTGGTGACGACCAGGCTGCGCCCGGGCACCG
>DASWWB010000013.1:0-1505 GCA_036406115.1 Herpetosiphonaceae bacterium | reverse complement strand
GCTGGCGCGGCCGGCCGATGACTGCCCTGCGCCTGGCGGCCGGCGGCTCGCCCTGGCTGTCGCTGCGCCTGCCCGAGGGCGAGCCGGCCTGGCTATTGGTCCCGCCGGAGCACTGGGAGCGGACGCGGGCACTCGCGGAAGAAGCCCGCTCGGCGGAGCGGGCGGGTAACTTGGCAGCTGAGGATGACCTATGGGCGTAATGCCGCTTGGCCTGCGTGCTGCGCGCTGACACGTTCGAGCGGGCAACTTGGCAGCTGAGGATGACCTATGGGCGTGATGCTGCTTGGCCTGCGTGCTGCGCGCTGACGCGTTCGAGCGGGCGGGCAACTTGGCAGCTGAGGATGACCTGTGGGCGTGATGCCGTTTGGCCTGCGCGGCGCGCTGCCACGTTCGAGGGGCGGCGCTTAGCTGCCGGCCGGCGCGGACCAGCCGGGATCGGAGGGGCTTGATTCGCCGCGCCGCCGCAGCCGCCAGCGCCAGAACCTGCTGGCGGCCTCGATCGTCAGCAGCCAGGCGACGCCGGCGGCGAATCCGCCCAGCACATCGGAGGGGTAGTGGACTGAGAAATACATCCGCGAGACGCCGATCCATGCTGGGACCAGCGCCGCCAGCAGCGCGATCCCGAGCCGCCGGCCGGCGCTGCGGATGTGGCGGGCGGCGATCCAGGCCAGGCCGCCGTAGAAGGCCGCCGAGGACATCGAGTGGCCGCTCGGGAAGCTGAACGAGGCCAGGCTGAACGGCCCGGGGTACAAGTCGGGCCGCGGGCGCTCGAACTGGGATTTGAGCAGCAGATTGAGCAGGGCGGCGCCGCAGATCGCCATCAGCAGCAGCACCGCGTCCTGGCGCCAGCGCTCGGCTTTGCGCCAGATGATCAGCAGCAGGCCGGCGATGGTTTGCAGCGTCAGGCCCAACACGGCGCCCAGCCAGGTCGCGGCGTGCATCGGCCCGTCGAGCCAGCTTTGATTGACCCGCAGCTGGTAGGCGGCGTACAGCGCCTGATGGTCGATGGCCGCGACCGGGCCGCGCTCAAGATAAAAGGCGATGCCGGCGAAGGCCAGCAAGGTGATGAGGCTGGCGGCGATGCCGAGCAGCACGGTCGAGCCGGCGGCCAGGGTGGTTTCGGCGGCGCTGGGCTGCCGCGGGGTGGTTTGGGAGCGCATGGCGGATCCTCCGATTCATTGTCGGCGAACCTGGAGCATCGGCCGTGCCAACGCTTGCGGCGGACCGGGCGCGCTGCCCGATCCGCCGCGCGGTGTGCCGGATGGCGCCCGGCCTGCGGGCTAGAAGCGGCTCGACAGCCGCCGGCCCCAGCCCAGGTAGATCCCGATCGCGATCAGGCCGAGCGGCAGCCAGGCCAGGCCGACGCCCAGCATCGAGGGCAGGCTGGAGATCAGGATGATTACGCCGACGCAGAACAGGATGACCGCCGGGATCAGCGGCCAGGGGTGGCGCATGTTGAACATCGTGGCGCCGATCGCGTAGATCGCGCCGAACGCCAGCGACAG
>DASWWB010000012.1:0-8989 GCA_036406115.1 Herpetosiphonaceae bacterium | reverse complement strand
GCTGGCTGGCGTCCACCAGGTAACCGACCGACATGACTTGGACGCCGTGCGCCTCCAGCGGGATGATCTTCTTGTGCTCGTTGATGTCGGGCTTGCCGCTGGCGCCGGTCATCAGCGGGGCGCTGGGGCCGTAGATGTCGGCGTCCAGCAGGCCGACCTTGGCGCCCTCCTGGGCCAGCGCCACGGCCAGATTGACCGCGACGGTGCTTTTGCCGACCCCGCCCTTGCCCGAGGCGACGGCGATGATGTGGCGCACGCCGGGGACCGAGGTCCGGTCCGGGATGCCGCCGTGCGAGCGCACGTTGGCCGAGAAATCGACCTTGACCGACTCGACGCCGGGCACGGCCTGGACCGCGGCCCGCACGTCCTGCTCCAGCTTATCCTTGAAGGGGCAGGCCGGCGTCGTCAGTTCGACGGTGACGGAGACGGCGCCGCCGACGATGCCCAGGCCCTTGATCATATTCCTGGCGACCAGGTTGCCGCCCAGCTCCGGCTCCTGCACGGTGGCGAGGGCGGCGAGCACCGCGTCCTGGGTGAGGCTGACTTCGGCGGAGCGCTTGGTAAACAGACCCATGGTTGCTGGTCTCTCCTGCAAACTGGCGCGAGCGCGCGAACAAAGCGTCGCGCCTCGCGCCAGGATGAATCGTTGTTTGGAAGCGAGCCGCGCGGCCCGCTTCCCTAAGTATAGCACAGCTTGCGGGGCCTGGTCCGCCGGCGCGCTCAGGCGGACAGGCTCACAGCAACGCCAGCAGCCCGTCCAGACTCGCGACGGCCAGCGCAGCCAGGGAGGCGTTCAGGAAACGCCGGGCCAGGCGCGGGTCGCGCGGCTCGATCAGCTCCTGCCAGCCCTTCAACACCATGAACAGGCCGAACCCCAGCACGCCCAGCCCAAGCCGCCCCGCGCGCCACCCGCCCAAGATATGCGAAAGAATCATCCACGCGCCCACCACGATCAGCGGCTCCGGCCGGATGAACAGGCTCACCGGTCGCGCCAGAGATAAAAGCAGCCCAGCGCCAGGAAGCCGAACGCCGCCAGGCTCAGGATCGGCGAGGCCCGGAAGACCAGCGACGGCGTATCCCACACGCTGCTGAATGTTTGCATGGCGATAACGTGCATGGCGAGCAGCAGCACGACAAAAAACCCCAGGAACACGATTCCGGTGACGCGGTCGCTCACAGCTCTCCTCCTTCGGCGGCCCGCGCGCGCAGGCGGGCGATAGTTTTGAGGACACGGGCGCGGTTGCTCGCCGCTTTCATCCAGCCCGGCAGGCGGTTGGCGGCGCTGCGATTGCGCCAGCCCAGGACCGGCGCGCGGCGGCGCTCGCGCAGCATGGCGCCGATCGCCGCCTCCATCAGCGCGAGATGGCGCTCGTTGTAGGCCCACAGCGTCTCGCCGGCGCACGGCGCCTGGAGCCAGAGCGGCAGCCCGAAGTAGCAGTCGCGCGGGGCGCCGAAGCTGACCGGCCCGCCCGGCCGCTCGCGCGCCAGCCCGCAGGCGGGGCAGATCAGCCGGCGCGGGGCGAACACGCTGGGATCGGCGGGGTCGCGCGGCAGCACGCGGGCGCATCCCGCGCAGCGCGGGCAGGCGACGAGAATCTCATCGGCGAAATCTTCGAGCGCGGCCTGGGGATCGCGGAAGCGGCGGGGGGCGGCGCGCCGCATGGATCGAGCTTACAGCGCCGGGCAGGCGTCGCCCAGCGCCGGCAGCTCCGCGACGGGCGCCTGGTCCGGCGGCGGGAAGGCGCGGCGGAAGGTGAAGGCCTCGGGGGTCGGGCCGTGGGCGCGCAAGTGTTCGAGGCGTTCGATCGCCTCCTGCTCCGTCGGCTCGTGGCCGGCCGGCACCCACCACAGCACCATGAACAGCTCCATATGATGGAACCACTCGCGGCGCCGGCGCATAATCTGCACGTGGTCGCCGCGATAGGTGAAGGCGTTGAGCGCCGCCACATCCTCCCACACCGACATATTGACAATCACATCCTCGCCCAGCGGCCGCAGCGCCGTAGCGTCGCCGGCCGGCGTCTGGAGCCGCCAGACAAAGCCGGGCGAGGCTTCGGCCAGCGCGTTGATCGGGTCGAGGTTGGCGACGAAATCAACCAGGATCGGCGAGTCGAGCGGCGCCTTGAGCGTGGCGATATTCAGTTGGGCGAGCTGATAGGCGGGCATGGGCGGTCCTCCTCCGATCACAGCGAAAGCCTAGGCCTCGGGGCGGTACGGCGCCTCCCCGTCGATATCGCCGACGAACTGCGGCAGGTCGCGCTGGCCGAGCAGCTGGCGGATCGCCATGTTTTCGCCGCAATGGAACCAATAGTGATAGAGCGTCCGCTGGAGCAGCGCGCCGAAAATCCGGCCCGAGAGCGCACCGTTGAGGGTCGCCTCGCGCTGGAGCGTCGCGCTGTCAACGGTGTCAAGCCAGAGATCGGCGGCGGCGGTGATCGCCGCCCAGTCGGCGAGGACGGCCGAGAGCGCAGGCGGGCAGGCCGGGGCGCCGTTCGCGAACTGCTCGTTGAGCGCGGGCAGCAGGATGCGATCCTGGGCGAGCCAGAGGAAGTAGCGCTGCTCCTGCCAAGCCAGGTGGCCGACATTCCAGCTGATGCAGTTCATGGGCTCGAAGCGGCGGGCGGCGTCCTCGTCGCTCAGGCCTTCGAGCGCGCGCCGGAACTCGCTGCGGGCGAAGCGCAGCTGATCGACAAGCGGATGGGTCATTGCGGATCCTCCGGCAAAGGCTTCGCCAGCCAATTGGCTAGCTTGAGGTGCGGAACAGCCTGGAAATCCTTGTCAGTGGTCAGTGGCACCAAGTTATAGCGTAGGGCGATCACTGCCGCAAGCGCGTCAATCGTCGCAAGCTGCTGTCCCTGCCGGCGTAAGGCAATTTGCATCTCAGCCGCCAGGGTGGCATCAGTTTCATCTGGAATATAACAAGGGATAAGCGACTGAATCTGCGCCCACGCTGCTCGATTCGCCACCGCTCGCGGAAGAATGCCAATCCCGAAGATTAGCTCTGTGAGCAGCGGCACACATGTCGCAAACATATCTCCAGCCTCCAACTGCCGGAGGATGCGCTTGCGGAGAGGATGGCCATCGGTCACAAGCGGCGATGCATGGTTCGTATCAAGCAAATAGATCGTCACAGCGGCGTTTCTACTTAACCAAGAGATTCGCTATTCATTGCGCGGATCTCAGCCTCGGCTACCGCCCATTCCTGTTCCCATTGATCCACATCAAAGACGATATCAGGCTCATCGTGCAACGCGGCGGCGAGCGAGCCGGCGGCTGGGCGGATATTGCGAGGATCGGCAGGCAAAGACTGAATGCGGGCGATCACATCAAGCAGCGCGGGCTGCGGCAGCGCGCGCTCCAAAGCATGGGCAAGCAAATCAACAGCCACCGCTTCTACCGAGCGATGCTGTGCCAAGGCCTGCTGCTGCAACCGCAGGGCCAAATGATCCGGCAGCGTAATCGTGGTGGCCATCGATCCCCTCCAAGCGCGACCCAGTCATGTTGAGTCTATCACCATGCCGCCGCTGCGGCTACAGCACGACCGCCTGGCCCTCGCGGGTGACGAAGGCGCCGGGGTAGTCGGCCTTGGCGGCGGCCTCGACCTCGTCCATCAGCGCGTCGTCGTGGTCGGGGTCGTGGTGGAACAGGGCGACCTGGGGGATATTGGCGAGGCGGGCCATCTGGACAGCCATCGGCCAGGTCGAGTGGCCCCAGCCCTGGCGGCTGGCCTTGGGGTTGCTGTACTCGTCGGGGGTGTAGTGGGCGTCGTGGATGATCAGATCGGCGTCGCGGGCGAACTCGATCAGGCCCTGGTCCGAGCCGACGTAGGACTCGGTGTCGGTGGCGAAGACCGCGCTCTTGTCGCCGTACTTGACGCGGTAGCACATCGAGCCACCGCGCGGGTGGGCGTGGGAGCGGTAGGTGGCGATCTCGATCTGATCGCCCTCGGGCTTGGCCTGGGAATCGTTGGTGATGCGGAGCGGCACCAGGTGGCCGCTGTCCCAGAACAGCCGCTCGCCGCCCTCGATCAGCAGCGTGTGGCGGCGGGCGCGCATCTCGGGCCGGTCGCCGAGCGAGGCCTGGGCCGAGGCGTGCATCAGCAGATCCCAGACCCGGTCCTGGTAGATGTTCCAGGGCGCGGTGATGTAGACCGGCTGGCCCTCGCGGTAGAGCGGCGGGAAGTGGGGCAGGCCCTGGATGTGATCGTGGTGGTAGTGGGAGAGCAGGATGATGATCGGGCGCTTGTGCTCGCCGGCGTTCTCCAGCAAGTGGTAGCCGAGGTTGATGATCCCGGTGCCGGCGTCGAAGATCAGGCTGTGGCCGCCGACGCGCATCTCGACGCACGACGTGTTGCCGCCGGTGCGGACGAACTGCGGCCCGGGGGAGGGCCGGCTGCCGCGAACCCCCCAGAAGTGGATCGAAAACTCCTCGGCCATGTGCTGTTCCTTGTTGCTAACGATGCGGGTCGTCGAGGAAGGCGGCGCAGACCGCGTGGCCGGCGAGATGCTGCTCGACAATCAGCAGCGCCGACGCCGCGTCCAGGCCCACGTACACGCTCCCGCCGGGATGGACAATCAGGTTGGGGCCGCGATCGCAGCGGCCCAGGCAACCGGCCATGCGGATCTCCGCCGCGCCGGCGAGGCCAGATTCCGCTAGCGTCCGCTCCAGGATCGGCGCCAACGGCGCCGGCCGGGCCGAGCAGCGCGGCCCGCCGCAAACATACACGCGGTACCCCATTCGTTCGCTCCTCGCGCCAGCCGCGAGTATCATAACGACGGGGTTTGGGGATGTCAAGGCAAGGGCCGGGGAGAATGAGGGATCAGGGATCAGGGGCCAGGTCAGCTCTGTCGCTGAGCCATTTCACTTAAATCCCTGGGCGGCGCGCTGCTTGACGAAGTCCGGCCTGACCCCTGATCCCTGATCCCTAGTATAATCCCACAAAACGCCGCCACGCCGCGAGGCGCGGGCTGAATAGTCGAGGCTGACAGTGACGATCATTCAATCACGGATCGATCCGCAGAGCGCGGAGTTTCGCGAGAACGAGGATTTCAACCGGGGGCTGGCGGCCCAGCTGCAAAACAAGCTGCGCGAGGTCCACGAGGGCGGCCGGGCCGAGGCGCGGGCCAAGCACGAGAGCCGGGGCAAGCTGTTCGTGCGCGACCGGATCGAGCTGCTGCTCGACCGCGGCACGGCCTGGCTGGAGATCGGCGCCCTCGCCGCCCTGGACGCCTACGAGGACGAGGTGCCGTCGGCGGGGATTGTCACCGGCATCGGCAGAGTCGAGGGCCAGGAGGTGATGATTGTCGCCAACGACGCGACGGTCAAGGGCGGCACCTACTACCCGCTGACGGTCAAGAAGCACCTGCGGGCCCAGGAGATCGCCCAGCAGAATCATCTGCCCTGCGTCTACCTTGTCGACAGCGGCGGCGCGTTCCTGCCGCGCCAGGACGAGGTGTTCCCCGACCGCGACCATTTCGGCCGCATCTTCTACAATCAGGCCCAGATGTCGGCGATGGGCCTGCCGCAGATCGCAGTGGTGATGGGCTCCTGCACCGCCGGCGGCGCCTACGTGCCGGCCATGAGCGACGAAGTGGTGATCGTCCGCGACAACGGCACGATTTTCCTGGGCGGGCCGCCGCTGGTCAAAGCCGCGACCGGCGAGATCGTGACCGCCGAGGAGCTGGGCGGCGCCGATGTCCACACCCGGCTCTCGGGCGTGGCCGACCATTTCGCCGAGAGCGACGCCCACGCCCTGGCGATCACCCGCTCGATCGTCGCCAATCTCAACCGCCAGCCGCGCGCCCCCTGGAAGCTGGCGGCGCCCGAGCCGCCGCGCTACGATCCCGCCGAGCTGTATGGGATCGTCCCCGCCGACGCGCGCAAGCAGTACGATGTGCGCGAGGTGATCGCCCGGCTGGTCGACGGCTCGCGGCTCGATGAGTTCAAGGCCCGCTACGGCACGACCCTGGTGACGGGCTTCGCCCACATCCACGGCGCGCCGGTCGGCATTTTGGCCAACAACGGCATTCTGTTCTCGGAAAGCGCGCTCAAGGCCGCCCATTTCATCGAGCTGTGCGACGCCCGCGGCATCCCGCTGCTGTTTTTGCAAAACATCACGGGCTTTATGATCGGCCGCCAGTACGAGAACGGCGGCATCGCCAAGGACGGCGCCAAGATGGTGATGGCGGTCGCCAACGCCCGGGTGCCCAAGTTCACGGTGGTGATCGGCGGCTCGTTCGGCGCCGGCAACTACGGCATGGCCGGCCGCGCCTACAGCCCGCGCCAGCTCTGGATGTGGCCCAACAGCCGGATCTCGGTGATGGGCGGGCCGCAGGCCGCCAATGTGCTGCTGACGGTCCGCCGCGACGCGCTCCAGGCCCGCGGCAAGGATCTCTCGCCCGAGGAGCAGGCGGCGTTCATGGCACCGATCCTGGAGAAGTACGAGCGCGAGGGCAGCCCGTACTACTCGACCGCCCGGCTCTGGGACGATGGGATCCTCGATCCCGCCGACACCCGCATGGCCCTGGCCCTCGGCCTGGCCGCCGCCGGCAACGCCCCGCTCGGCGAGCTGCGGCACGGGGTGTTCCGGATGTAGCCAGTCGTCAGCTGTCAGTCGTCAGTCGTCAGGCAGCGGCTTGCCAGTTCCGCGCTTCCCGGCCGCCAGCCATTCTGGAAGCCTGGGATTTGTCGAGGCCGGCCCTCACGACTGGCGACTGACGACTGATAGCTAACGGAGGAACCTATGGCCCCCAACCGCCGCACGCTAACCATCCTGGGCACGAGCGACCTCCACGGCCACATCTATCCCTGGAATTATTTCAGCGCCGCCCCCGGGCCGGGCGGGCTGGCGCGGCTGGCGACGATCGTCCGGCGCGAGCGGGCGGCCAATCCGCTGACCCTGCTCGTCGACAACGGCGACGCGATCCAGGGCACGCCGCTGACCTATCTCTTTACGGTGCTGGACCACAGCCAGCCCCACCCGGTGGCGGCGGCGATGAACCAGCTCGGCTACGCGGCGATGGCGCTCGGCAACCATGAGTTCAACTTCGGCCAGCCCGCGCTCGACCGCTTCATCGGCCAGGCGCGCTTCCCGGTGCTCTCGGCCAACATCCGCCGCAGCGACCACGGCGAGCGCTTCCAGCCCTGCGCGCTGCTCAAGGCCGGGCCGCTCAAGGTCGGCGTGGTCGGCCTGACGACGCCCTGCATCCCGAGCTGGGAGCAGGCCGGTCACCTGGATGGGCTGCGCTTCGATCCGCCGATCGGCTGGGCCCGCCACTACGCCGCCCAGCTGCGGCGCCAGGGGGCCGACGTGGTGCTGGCCCTGCTCCACGCCAGCTTCGACCGGGCCCCCGAGGCCGCGCTCGGCCCGGCGGGCTGGCTCAGCGACCCGGCGGGCTGGATCGACACCGGCTCGCTGCCTGGCGAAAACCCAGCCCTGGAGCTGGCCGGCGAGGTCGGCGAGATCGACGCGATTCTCTGCGGCCACACCCACGTCGATATCCCCAGCGCCTGGGTCAACGGGGCGCTGATTGTCCAGCCGGGCGCTTGGGGCCGCCAGCTGGCTAAAATCACCATCGAGCTGGAGCGACACCCGGAGGGTTCCGGCCCGCGCCGCCGCTGGCAGGTGGTCGCCAAGCGCGGCGAGCTGCTCAGCGCCGACGACGCCGAGCCGGACCCGCAGATGCTCGACGCGGTGCGCCGCCAGCACGAGGCGACCCTGGCCTACATCGAGTCGCCGATCGGCGCGACCAGCCACGCCTTCCCCGGCGGGCCCCGGGCGCGCTACCAGCCCGGCGACCTGCCGGCGCTGATCAACACGGTCCAGCTGGAGGCGGCCCGGGCCGCCGGCTTCGCGCCCGACATCTCGCTCTGCGCCGTTTTCAACGACGCCGGCCAGCTGCCCGCCGGCCCGGTCCGCCTGCGCGACGCCTACAGCATGTACATTTACGATGGGACGATTTATGTCCTGGAGATCACCGGGGCGATCTTGCGCCGGGCGCTGGAGCACAACGCCCGCTATTTCCGCCAGCTCGACCCGGCCGCCCTGCCCGCCGATCCCAAGGGCGTCGTCCAGCCCAATCTTCACGATTACAACTGGGACATCTACGCCGGCATCGACTACGCCTACGATCTGACGCAGCCCGCCGGCAGGCGCCTGGCAGAGCTGCGCTTCCAGGGCCGCGAGGTGCGCGACGGCGACCGCTTCGTGGCGGCGCTCAACAACTACCGGGCGGTCGGCGGCGGCGGCTTCGCGATGTTCCGCGAGGGCGTGACGCTCTGGCAGTCCGAGACCGAGGTCCGCGAGCTGCTGGTCGATTATCTGCGCCGCCACCCGGGGCTCGACGGCGCCGGCCTGGCCCAATCAGGCCAGCAGCTTTTCCCCGACCTGCACCGCCACTATTTCGGCGCTACAGCTTCGAGATAAGCGAGGCCAGGCGCCGGCGGAACGGCAGCTGCATCAGCGGGCCGGCGGCCAGCGCGGCGCCAGCAGCCCGCGTGTCGCGCAGCGCCGCCGCCTCGCGCCGGTAGTCAGCCAAGACAGGATTGTCGGCCTGATGCGCCAGCAGCTCATCCGCCAGCGCCGCCGCGACCTCGGCGTCCTGCATCGCGCCCAGATGGTCCTGGGCGGCGACCAGCAGTTTGTGCAGCGAGCCCGCCTCCTCGCCCAGCGCGTCCTCGAACAGCTCGATCAGATAGCGCAGGTACTTGATCTCGATCCGCAGCTGGTGCAGCGTCTCGATCGGCGCGCCCGCCAGCGCCTGCTCGTAGGCCCGGACCCGCTCGTACTGGCGCCAGAGCAGCCCGCCGGCCAGGTGGCGGACCAACCGGGGCTGGCGCTCGTAGTCCTCGCCCTCGGGCTCGGCCAATCCGGCGCCGGCGATCGTCGCGAACTCGCCCAGGCGGCGCAGGAAGCGGGCGGTCTTTTTGCTTTCGAGCAGCGCGAACAGCGCCTCGCGGCCGGCGGCGCGGCGCCCGCGCAGCTCCTCGC
>DASWWB010000011.1:0-2756 GCA_036406115.1 Herpetosiphonaceae bacterium | reverse complement strand
GCCGATGGGGCGGCTGAGCAGCTGGCCGCCGCCTTTGTCGCCGCGCTCGGCCGCCGCGCCTGGCGCCCGTTCCAGCTCGCGCTGGGGCAGATTGTCCAGCGCAGCGGCGCGGCCGGCGATGACGCCCATGCCTGGCAGGCGGCGCTGTCGGTGCTGCGCGCGCTGCTGCCCGGGCTGTGCGCCGATGATGAGGCGCTGCTGGATCAGGCCCGGGAGGCGCTGGACCAGGCCCGGGTCGCGATCAGCGCCGAGGTCCAGCGCCAGCTCCGCCAGCGGCTGATCGACGAAGTTTCGACAACCGACCAGGTCGGCCTGCTGACCGCCCGCCTGCTGGCGGCGCTCGACGACGAGCAGATCAGCCAGGCGCTGGAAACCTATCTGCCGGGCGCGGCGATCGGCTGGGCTGCGCTGGGCCGCTTCGCGCCGGAGGACGACGATCCGGCGGCCTGGAGCGAGCTGCGGCTGGTGGCCGGCGATCCGCACGGGCTGCCCGGAGCCGCCGGCAGGTTTCGGAGTCGCGCGTTTCCGCCGCCTGAGCTGCCACTGCCGGGCGCCGCCTGCCAGCTGGCGGTGTTCCCGCTGGTGATCGAGGGCCGCAGCGAGGGCTTCATGGCCTTCGAGTCTGCCAATCTTGAGCTGTGCGCGGCGATCGTGCGGCAGGTGGCGGCGGCGTTCCGCAATGTCCGGCTGCACCGCGCGGCGCTGGAGGGCCGGCGCCTGGCCGAGGAGGCCGACCGGCTCAAGAGCCATTTCCTGTCGATGGTCAGCCACGAGCTGCGCACGCCGCTGCATCTGATGATCCAGCTCAGCGGCCTGACGCTCGATCTGCCGGGCGAAGCCAGCCTGTCGCGCCAGGACCTGGCCCGGCTCCAGGCCAGCGCCCGCCATCTCGACAGCCTGATCCGCGATGTGCTGGACCTGGCCACCAGCGACGTGGGCCAGCTGACCTTCCGCCCCGAGCTGATCAACCCGCGCGAGGCGCTCCAGGGCGCGGCGCTGGCAGGCGAGCAGCTGGCGGCGGCCAAGGGCCTGGCCTGGAGCGCGGCGCTGCCCGCCGATCTGCCGCCGATCTGGGTCGATCCCGCCCGCCTGCGCCAGATCGCCCTCAATCTCATCTCCAACGCCGTCAAGTTCACCGAGCGCGGCGCGGTCCGGCTGGAGGTCGCCGCCGGCGCCGAGCTGACGATCAGCGTCAGCGACACCGGCCCCGGCGTGCCTGCCGGCGAGCAGCAGGCGATTTTCGCCGCGTTCCGCCAATCCGATCGCACCAGCGGGCGCGGCCACGGCGGGCTGGGCCTGGGCTTGGCGATCTGCCAGCGGCTGGCGGCGATGCATGGCGGCGCCGTCAGCGTCCAGTCGCCAGGCCCCGGTGGCGTCGGCTCGGTCTTCCGCGTCGCCCTGCCGCTCGCCCAGCCCGCCGGCGCCGGATCCGCCCCGACGTCCGCCGAGGCTGATCCCGCCGACGCGGAGCCGCCTGCCGCCGACGCCGGCCTGGAGACCGTGATCCTGATCGCCGAGGACGAGCCGGGGATGCGCGATGTCCACGTGCGGATGATCAACGCCTACGCCCCCGAATACCGGCTGCTGACCGCGCCGGACGGCCGGGCGGCCCTGGAGCTGATTCGCCGCGACCCGCCGGATTTGATTCTGCTCGATCTGATGCTGCCGGAGCTGGATGGATTCGCCGTGCTGGAGGCGCTGCGCGGCGAGGAGCTGCTGCGCTCGATCCCGGTGATCGTGATGACCGCCCAGATCCTGACCGAGGCGGCGATGGCCCGGCTCGGCCAGGGCGTGGTCTCGGTGCTGGGCAAAGGCGTGTTCAACGCCCAGGAGACGCTGGCCCACATCGAGGCGGCGCTCAACCGCAAGCGCAAGCCCGGCGGCTCGGCCCAGCGGCTCGTGCGCAAGGCGATGGCCTTCATGCACGCCCGCTACGCCGACGAGGGCCTCGGCGTGGCCGACATCGCCGGCCATGTCAACATCAACGAAGATTATCTGGCCCGCTGCTTCCGGCAGGAGACAGGGCTGACGCCGATGGCCTATCTCAATCGCTACCGGGTCAATCAAGCCAAGGCGCTGCTTGCCGCCGGCGCCGCCAGCATCCTCGAGGTGGCGCTGGGCGTCGGCTTCTCCGACAGCAGCTATTTCAGCCAAGTGTTCCGGCGCGAGGTCGGCATGTCGCCCCGGACGTACCGCCAGCGCAACGCCTAAGGCGGATTGGCGGATAGGAGCGGCGGCGCTTGCAGGCGGCGGACGCCAGCGGTAGCATGGCGGGCGAGCTGCCAGAGAAAGGGGATGCCTCGCCATGACCTTGAATCCGCTCATCCCGCCCGAAGCCGCCGGCCTTGGCCCGCCGCTCGGCGAATACCGCCGCTCGTGGAAAATCCCGCTGTTCGCCTGGGGGGCGATTGGCCTGGGGGCGCTGTGGTTCGCCGGCAGCGCGCCCGGAGCCCGGTGGCCCGTCCTGGTTCTCGCCCTGGGCGCGCTCCTCGCGGCAGTGCTCCACGCCCGCGCTGCGCTGCGGGGCCGGATCGTGCTGTGCGAGCAGGGGCTGGCGGATCTGCGCCGGCGCCGCTCGCGGGTCTATCGCTGGGACCGGGCCTCGGCGCTGGATGTCAGCGTCGAGGGCGCCCAAGGCTTCACCTTCGTTCAGCTGGAGCTGCGCTCGCGCGATGAGGCGCCGCTGAAGCTGAGCGCCGTCTTCGTTGTGCCCCCGCCACCGCAGACTGACCCGGCGATGCTGCCGCGGCTGTCGA
>DASWWB010000010.1:0-1836 GCA_036406115.1 Herpetosiphonaceae bacterium | reverse complement strand
GATCGCCAGGCCGATGCCGCTGACCAGGGCCGGCGTGGCCGCGAGCAGCCCCAGCCGGTCGGCTGGGGCGAGAAGATCGACCGCCAGCATCGCGGCGCCGCCGAGCACCACCATCACCATGATCGACGGCAGCCGGTTGAGCGGCGCGACCAAGCTGGCCTCCAACGCCAGCAGCGTCACGCCGATCAGGCCGGGGAGCCAGATGTCGGCGACGGCCAGCGGCAGGGCGACCAGCGCCGCCAGCTGAGCGGATACCGCCAGCTGGATGGCGAGCTGCGGCCGGCGCGGGTAGAGGCGCCAGGCGGCGGCGTGGCCGGCGGCCAGCACCAGCGCCAGCCCGGCCATGACCTGCGACGGCCAGGAGCCGCCGCCGATCCAGGCGGCGACGGCCAGGCCGAGGCCGAGCAGCGCCGCCGCCAGCAGCACCGGGCGGACAGCAGGATGGGAGCGGAGCGGCGCGGCGTCCATGGCGACCTCTGGGCTATTTGGCGCCGGTGATGGCGGGATTGGCTTTGATCGCCTGCTCGGCGGCGGTGACATTCGCCTTGCACTCGGCGGAAATCTTCGTCTCCCACTCGTGGTAGGGGGCCAGGCCCACGCCGCCGTTGGCCACATTCGCAAGCCGGATACCGCTCGCCAGCTTGCCGGCGGCGAAATCGCTCACCGCCGCGCCCACCGCGACGTCGACATTTTTCTTGGCGCTGGACAGCAGCGCGCCCTTGACTTCGGGATAGGTGAGATATTGATCCACATCAACCCCGATCGCCATCTTGCCACTCTCGGTTGCCGCCAGCAGCGCGCCGTTGCCGGTGTTGCCCGCCGCCACGAAAATCACATCAGCGCCCTGGCTGATGAAATCCAGGCCGACCACTTTGCCGGTGGCGGAGTCGTTGAAGTCGGGGATGTACTGGTTGAGCGTGGCGATGTCGGGGCGGACCGAGCGGGCGCCGGCCTGATAGCCGATCACGAAGCGCTCGACCGGCGGGATCTCCAGGCCGGCCACGCTGGCGATCGTGCCGCTCTGGCTCATGCAGCCGGCCAGGACGCCGGCCAGGTAGCCGACCTCGTCCTCGGCAAAGGACAGGCTCGTCACATTCGACAGGCCGCCCTCGGCGCTGTAGCAATCCTTGAGCTGCTCCGCGCAGCCGAAGCCGGGGGCGTAGGCGGTGTCGGTGATGAAGCGCACTTCGGGGTGGCGGCGGGCGGCCTGGGCGATCGCGTCGCCGGTGATAAAGCCCATCGCAATCACTGCATCCGTCCCCTCGGCGACGAGGGTCTCGATGTTCTTCTCGACATCGGCCGGCGTTTGCGAAGGAAGATAGGCGAAATCGACGCCGGCGGCGGCGGCGGCTTCGCGCGCGCCCTTGACGGTGAACTCGTTGAAACCCTTGTCGTCGGCGGTGCCTTGGGGCAGCACGACCGCCACCTTCTGACGCGCCGGGGCGGGCGCGGGCGTCGCGGCGCTGCCCCCGCAGCCCGCAAGCTGCGCCAGGCACAGCAGGACAATGGCGAGCATGGCGTGCGAACGATGGAACATGGCTGCCTCCTTGGCGCTCAGGTCGCCAGCGGTGCGGCGAGGCGGGAGTGGCTTCAGTATACTACGTTCGCAGGCGGCATGCCGGGTCCGATTGAGGATCGTAGGGGCATAAGAGGGATCAGGGATCAGGGGTCAGGCCGGACGGAGGGAAGGCGGGAGCGGCCTAAAATGCGATCGAACCTCCGCGCCAATCAATCCCTGATCCCTGATCCCTGATCCCTGATCCCTGATCCCTGATCCCTGATCCCTGATCCCTGATCCCTGATCCCTGATCCCAACAATCAGCGGCGCTTCTTGCC
>DASWWB010000009.1:0-7088 GCA_036406115.1 Herpetosiphonaceae bacterium | reverse complement strand
GGCGGCGGGCGGGCCGGAGCCCGCCCGCCCGGCGGCCTTAGCGGCCCATCAGCGGCAGATGGCGGAAGAAGGTGAAGCCGATGCCTTCCGGCACCTCGTAGGTCGGCCCGGCGCCGGCGGCCGGCCAGCGCGGGGCGGCGTTGTCGACCCAGAAGCGGGTCGAGCCGGCCTGGTTGGCGCGCACCACATAGAAGCCCTCGTCGGTTCGATCCGTCCCCAGCACGAAGGCGACTTTGCCGGCCCGGTCGGCGGTGGCGGTGCCAAGCTGGCGGCCGTTGACATCGATCCGCACCGTTGAGTTGGGCAGGAAATGCTCGCCGGTGATCGCGAAGAAGCTGTCGCGGTGGCCGCGCTGGTGGTTGACGGCCAGCGTCGGCTGCGGGTCGTAGGCGCCGGCGAACTGCTGCCAGTTGAAGCGCTCGGCGGGGAATCCGACATACGGCACCAGGGCCAGGCCCGACACAACCAGCAGACCGGCGATCAGCAAACGTCCGAAGCGGTTCATGGGATCCTCGTTTCTCAGCTATGACTCAAGAATGACAGGGCGAAACACCTGATAAAGCTAACGATTGGCGGGGCGCGGCTGGCGCGGCGCCGCCAGGGCCGGCTGCGGGTAGACGCGAAAGAGCGGGCCGGCCTCGATCGGCAGCAGCCCGTCCAGCCCGCCGGCGGGCACGCTATCGATGTAGACCGGGCGCGCCGCCGCCGAGCGCCGGATCAGCGGCTCCAGGGCGTCCGGCGCCACCAGGAAGCGGTTGATCGCGGTCACGTCGGGCCGCCGGCCCTCGACCAGCTGCAAATACTCGACGACTGGCACCGTGTCCCACCAGCCCAGCACCAGGGCGCCGGGCGCGGCCTCGGCCAGCACCGCCTCGCCGCGCTCGCGGGCGCTCCAGTCATCGGACAGATCGACCAGCCGCCAGTTCCAGGCGCAGGCCAGCAGCGCGCAGCCGATCAGCCCCGCCCGGAGCGCGCGCTGGCTCGCCGGGGCGCCCAGCCAGTCGATCAGCCACTGGTAGCCGACCGCCAGCCAGACCGCCCAGACCGCGTAGTTCGGCAGGAACATCGTGTCTTTGTCCAATACCCGGTAGTCGATGTAGAAGATGGCGTTGCCGAGGAACATCAGCAGCAGCATGCCGCCCAGCCGCCAGGAGCGGCGCAGCAGCAGGGCGGCGCCCAGCAGCCCCGGGCCGATGCCGATGCCGAAGAACGAGCGCCACAGCTGCCCGCCGAAGTGCAGCGCCTCGCCCCAGAACGAGCTGTCGCCGTAGCCCAGCATCTGCCCGGCGAAGGCCCGCCCCGAGACCAGCCACCACAGCCCGCCGGCGCTGCGCAGGTCGATCGCCGTGAACGCCCCGGAGGCGTCGTAGCTGCCGGCGTAGTTGAAGGCCGGCGCGGCGGCGTGGCGCAGCGGCAGGTAGAGGTAGGGCAGCAGGCCGCCCGCCAGCCCGAGCAGGCCGCCGGCCAGCGCCCGGGGCCGCAGCGCCGCCCGCGGCGCGGTCGTGAAGATGAACCAGAGGATGCCGGGGATGAGCAGCACGGTCGCCCCGTGGTGCGACAGGCTCAGGCCGCCCAGCGCGCCAACCAGCGCCAGGCGCCGCGCGTCAGGCTGATCGGCCCAGCGCAGCAAGGCGACGATCATGCCCATCAGGAGGGCGGTGTGCAGCGTGTAGACCTCGGCGATCAGCGCCAGCGCCCAGAAATAGGTCGCGCAGGCCAGCAGCCCGAGCGCGCCGAACGCCGCCGCCGCGCCCACCCGCAGCCGCCGCAGCACAGCGTCGGCCAGCGCGATCGTCAGCGCGCCGCAGAAGGCCGAGAACAGATTCAGGCGGTAGCCCACGTCGCCGACCGGCAGCAGCGACCAGAGCCGGCCCAGCGCCAGGTACAGCGGGTAGCCCGTCGCCCTGGTGATCCCGCCGGTCGCGGCGGCGGTGGTCAGCTCGGCGCTGTCGAGGTTGTAGACGGTCGGGGCCAGGGTGAGGAGATAGAGCGCGAAGGGCAGCGCGAAGGCCAGCGCCGCCCGACCATAGGCGATGGCGAGCCGGCGCAGCGGCTCGGGCAGGACGGCGAGACGGACGGACGGGCGGGCGGGGAAAAGCGAACGCTGCATACGGCGGCCCTCAAACCAGAACATGCTCCCGGGGCGGGAATAAGCTCTAGTCTAGCCGCCGTTTCTTGGAATAAGATTGGAATAGATCAATCGGGGGCGCCGGTTCCGCAACCGGGCGCCGGCGCCGCCCGCCAGCCCATCCTAGAACCAGCCCATGCCCCGGGCCAGCGCGAAGGCGACCGCGATGACGATCGCGATTTTGCCGCCGTTGCCGACGATCCGCGCGCTCCAGCCGACCGCGTAGCCCAGCGCCTCCAGCCGGGCCGTCAGCTCGCCCGTCGAGGGCTCGGTCAGCGTGCTGCCGTCGGGGAAAACCAGCGTCGGCACGCTCTCGTTGCCGTTGTTGATCGCCCGGACCCGGGCCGCCGCGCTTTCGTCCTTGCGGATGTTGACGTACTCGTAGGGCACCTTGGCCCGGGCCAGCAGCCCGCGCACCGGCGGCACCTGGGGGCAGGCCGCGTGGCCGTAGAGCATGATCGGTCCCGTCGCCCCGCTTTGCGCATCCATTGGAAAGCTCGCTTTCATTGATAGGCCGCGTCAGGCGCGCGGCTCCTGATCATCGTAGGGAAAAAAGATCTGCTCGATCGGCCGCTCGAACAGCTCGGCGATCTTGAAGGCCAGCGGCAGGCTCGGATCGTATTTGCCGGTCTCGATCGCGTTGACCGTCTGCCGTGACACATCCAGGCGCTCCGCCAGGTCGGCCTGCGACCAGCGCCGCTCGGCCCGCAGCACGCGCAGGTTGTTGTTCATCGATACCTCCGGTTGGCCCACAGGCAGCCGGCCCCCCACAGCCCGGCCATGAGCGGCCAGATGAAAAACCAGCTCAGGCGCGGGAAGCCGGCGGTCTCCAAAAAGCCGTAAGCGAAGGTCAGCACCGCCGTGCCGGCGAACGCGAAGCCCAGCGCCTCCAGCTGGATCCGCCGTTGCAGCTCGTCGATCCGGGCCAGCAGCCGGACGATCACAAACGGGATGGCGCAGGCCGGGATCATCGGCAGCAGCGCCAGCGGCACGCGCAGCCCGCTTTCGGGGAAGATTCGCAGCAGCACGTTGGAGACAATCAGGGCGACGGCGTAGGCCGCGATCACCAGCATCAGTTCACCGAAATAGCGTCGTTGCGGCCCGGCCATTGTCAATGCTCCTTGCAATTCAGTCAAGCTCGTTTGACATGAATCGTAAAGCATCATCATCGTTTTGTCAAGGGAGATTGACATGGCGCGGCCTGGGGCGGGCGGGCGCTGCGACGGGCTGTCGTTGGGCGCCGCAAGTGGTGAAGGAGCGGGGAATATGCTACTATGAGCGAACAGACGTTCAGAAAGGACCCGACCATGCAGCACCCGGTGGATGACGCCGAGCTGGCCCGCCGGCTGCGCGAGCTGCGCGACCTGGTGCAGGCCAAAGCCGATCAGGTGGACGGAACGCAGGCCGAGATCTACGATCTGCTGGCGCTGCTGCTGGCCGCCGGCGGCACGCTGCTGCGCGGCCACATGAACCAGACCATCCCCGAGCTGGTAGAGCGGCTCGACCACCTGGTGGCCGCCCACGCCGACGAAATCACCCCGCTGGTGGTGCGCGCCGCCTAGCCCTCGCCGGCGCGTCCGCCGCCCGCCGCGCGGCGCCGCTTGCGCTCCAACATGCCCTGGCGCTGGCGCTGGAGCCAGCCCGAAAGCTTGCCGGCCAGCCACTCCGGCTCCGCCGCCGGCAGCGGCTCCCACGGCTCCAGCCCATGCCGGCGCAGCACCGCGTCCGCCGCCCCGATCCCCGTCACCGTGGCGCGCTCCAGGTAGAGCGCCGGCGAGGGATAGGCGATCCAGTCCCCGCAGGCGTACAGCCCCGGCCAGGGCGTCTCCGTCGCCAGAAACTCCTCGCGGTCGCCGACGCCGAACAGGGTGTGGGAGGCGGCGTTGCGCTGGACCACGCCGTGGATCAGCGTGCCGCGCAGCTCGGGGAAGATCAGGGTCAGGTCGCGGACCGCCTGGGTCAGCAGCACCGGATCCGGCTGGGCCAGCCGCTCGGCGGGGCCGTAGATATGCGCCTCGACCGCGCTGCCGCCCGTCGCCTCGGCCCACTCGCGGTAGGCGGGGATGAGCTGATCCATCCAGAAGAAATTATCGAGCGTCACATTGCCGCTCAGGACGCCGGCCTCGCTGGAGCGGCGGGGCTGGGCGCCGAACCAGAGGCGGAAAATCGCGGTCGGCATGCCGTCGGGGTAGCGCAGCGCGGCGGCGCTCCCGGCAGTGGCGGGGCTGGCCTCCAGCAGGCGGCGGGTAGCCGGCGCGTCGAGCGCCAGCACGCAGCAGGGCGCCTCCAGCTCGCCCGGGCCGTCCGGCGCTTCGTAGCGAATCCGCCAGCCGCCGTCGCCGGTCAGCTCCAGGCCTGTCACCTCATGGCCCAGTTCGATCCGCCCGCCGCTGCCCCGGATGCGCTCGGCCAACGGCTCGCAAACCCGGGCGCCGCCGGTGCCGCCCAGGTACGAGAAGGCCCAGGCGTCGCGGCGGAGCAGCGTGTAGAAGCGCAAAAAGGCGATGAAGCCGGCGGCGGGAATCTCCTCGGGGCGGGCGGCCAGGGCGTTGCGGGCCAGGCCGGCGAAAAAGGCCCGCATGCGCGGCGACCAATCGGCAGTAAAATCCGCCAGCGACATGCCCTTGAGCGCCTTTTGCTCCAGCAGCGGATCGATCGCCAGCGCGCCCACGAAGCTGCCCATGATCCGGGGCAGCGTCACCCAGTCGCGCAGCGTCAGCATCGACAGAAACGGCAGATTGAGCAGCAGGCCGTAGTAGTGGAAGGGCGCCGGCACCAAGCTGCGGCGGATCGAGCGGCCGATCCCGGCCCGCCGGACCCGCGAGCCGTTGACGTGGATCCAGGTCTCCTGCTTGGCGGGGATGAGCGCGCCGTCCAGGCCGAAGCGCTCCAGCGTCGCACGGAAATTGACGTAGCCCGACCAGATGCCGTGGATGCCGTGCTCGCCGGGAAAGCTCCAGCTCCGGCCCTGGTGCTTGATCTCGACCGGCTCCTCGTCGCGCAGCCGGCCGCCGACGCGGCGCGGGTGGGCCTCGAAGACCACAGGCTCCAGGCCGCGGGCCGCCAGGTGGGCGGCGGCGACCAGCCCGGCCACGCCGCCGCCGATGATCGGCACCTTCGTCATGCAACGCTCATTTCATCTTCAGCGACCGCCACGCCCCAGCCGCGCAGGGCCTCCAGCAGCGCCGCCGGCTCGATCAGCAGGGAGGGCGCGATGACGCCGGCGGGCGGCGCGCCGTCGGCGAGGGCGGGGGCGGCGTGGGCCACGATCTTGGCGGTCAGGCCGTAGGGATCGAAGCCGCTCAGGGTCAGGCGGCGGGCGCGGGCGCCGGCGCGGGCCTCGACGGCCAGCGTAAAGTCCATCAGCTCGCGCCTGCCGGGGGCCGGCGGCCGGGCGGCCAGGCGCGAGGCGATCCGCAGCCCCCAGCCGACCGGGCCGTTGAGCAGCGGGATCATCAGCGGGATGAACCAGGAGCCGTAGAGCGAGCCGACCCGCGTGATCGTCATCTGGGTCGTGACCGCCCGCACGTTAAGGTGGGTCGGCAGCGTGACGACCTCGCTGCTGGGGAACGACAGCGCGTGATAGTCCTTGGCGCCGAGCGTGATCCGCGCCTGGCGGGTGCAGGGCCTGGTCGCCAGCAGCCGTCCGTCGCGGTACTCCAGCCATGAGGTCGCCAGCGAGCGCAGGGCCGAGGCCCGAGTGCCGTAGGAGCTGCCCTTGCCCGGCAGCCGGTAGGTGATGGTCACCTCGTCGAGCTCATCAGCCCCCAGGCGCTCCGCCAGCAGCGCGGCCAGGCAATCGGCCAGCGCGACCTCGAAGCCGCAGGCCGGCGCCAGCGTCGCGCCGCTCAGGCGGGCCAGGTCGGCGAAGCGGGTGTGGACCTCGTGGGCGAAGCCCAGCTCGTTGGTGATGTCGAGGTAGCGCAGGCCGCGGCGGGCGGCGTAGGCGGCGACCGGGCCGCCCAGGTCGGTGAACGGGCCGACCGTGTTGATCAGCACGCGCGCATCCTTGAGTGCGGCGAAGGTCGCGGGATCGCGGGCGTCGACAAGGAGCGGCGGCGCCAGTCCCGGCAGCTCGGCGGCCAACTGCTCGAGGCGCCGGGGCGAGCGGCCGGCGGGCTGGAAGGCGATGCCGGCCCGGTGCAGCTCGGCGGCGATCAGGCGGCCGGTGTAGCCGGTGGCGCCGAGCAAAATCAGCATGCGGGCTCCGCAGCCAGCGGCGCCAGGTCGCGCCAGCCGTAGGCCACCTCGGGCAGCGCCACGCCAAGCTCGATCGTCTGCTCGGCGACCGGGACGCCGCCGAGCGCCTCGTAGAAACGGCGGCTGGGCTGATTGTCCGCCAGCACCCAGAGCAGCATCGAGTTGAAGCCGCGCGCCAGCAGCTCGGCGGCGACCCGCCCCGCCAGCCGCCGGCCGACGCCCCGCCCCTGGAACGCCGCCAGCACATAGATCGCGTACAGCTCGCCCCGGAAGCCATGCTCGCCGGAGCGCTCGCGCCCGCCCGAGGCGAAGCCGACGACCTGGCCGTCCTCGTCGGCGGCCACCAGCGTGAACTGCTGGCTGCCGGCCGCCTGGATCTGCTGGAGCGCCTGGGCCGCCCGCCGCTCGTAGGACAGGCCGGCCAGCACCTCATCGGGCACAATGCCGCGATAGGCGATGCGCCAGGTGTCGACCGCCACCATCGCGATGCCGGCGGCGTCGTCCAACGTCGCCGCGCGAATCTCAATCGCCATCGCCGCTCCTCGTCGCAGGGCGCTGGTCCAGCGCCTCATCGATCATCTGCTCCAGCGGGGCCGCCGCGCCGACCTCCCAGGCCGCGCGGAACGCCGCCGCGCCCAGCTCGCCCTCGGCCCAGCGCCGAGCCTGGCGGTGCGCCGGCTCGTAGATCGGCTGCATGGCCGTATTGTAGCCGAGAAGCGCCTGCTCGACGGCGCCAGCCAGCCGCGCCGCCAGCGGGGCG
>DASWWB010000008.1:0-5080 GCA_036406115.1 Herpetosiphonaceae bacterium | reverse complement strand
CGCTGCTGGCGCTGCTGCTCGGGCGGACGCTGGGCTGGCGGCGGGCGTCGCCTGGCGTGCGCGGGGCGCTGGCGCTGGCGACGCTGGGCGGGGCGGTGGCGCTGGGCGTCGAGCTGGTCTTCGTCCGCGATCATCTGACGCCCGCGCTGTGGCAGGATGGGCCGGGCTACGGCGAGCGCATGAACACCGTCTTCAAGTTCGGTTTCCAGGTCTGGGTGCTGTGGGGGCTGGCGGCGGCGCTGCTGCTGCCCCATCTGCTGCGGGCGCTGCGGCGATTCAACCGGCTGGCCTGGGGCGCGGGGATCGGCGCCGTCGGCCTGCTGGCGGCGGCGGGGCTGGTCTTCCCGATCGGCGGCGCGATCAGCAGACTGGGCACGCGCTTCGCCGCGCCGCCGGCCGGCCTGACGCTCGACGGCCTAGCCTTCATGGAAACCGCCAGCTACCCCGCCAACGGCGTCGAAATCGCGCTGGCCGCCGACCGGCAGGCGATCGATTGGCTCCAGGCCAACGTGCGCGGCGCGCCGACGGTGCTTCAGTCGGAGAAGGAAATCTACCGGGCCTACGGCGTGCGGATCGCCGCCAACACCGGCCTGCCGACTGTGATCAGCGCGCTGCATGCCAGCGAGCAGCGGCCGGGCGGACTGGTCAACGGGCGCATCGCCGACGTGCGGCGGATCTACGGCGAGGCCGACGTGGAGGAAGCGCGCTGGCTCATCAACAAATACGACATTGATTATGTCTACGTCGGCCCGATCGAGCGCGCCCGCGACCCGCAGACCGTCGCGAAGTTCGCCGCAATGCAAGGGCTGGAGCCGGTGTACAATCAGGGCGATGTGACAATCTACCAGGTGCTGCCGCAGCTCAAGGCGCTGGCCCTGACCTGGCGCGACCCGAGCCTGCCGGCGCGCGACCCGCCGCCGCCGGAGAGCAGCCCGGAGCTGGAGGCGGCGCGCGCCAGCTACGAGCGCGATCCCGGCAACGCCGGCCTGGCCTTCAGCTACGGCCGGCTGCTGGAGGATCACGGCCAGTACGGCCAGGCCGCCGCCATGCTGCGCAAGGCGACCGCCCTGCACCCGAACGACGCGCCGCTGCATCATCTGCTGGGCGACGTGCTGCTGGCGGCGGGCGATTTCGCCGGCGGCGTGGGCGCCTACGAGGCGGCCTACCGGATCGCGCCGACGCCGGAAAACCTGGGCAAGGTCGGCGACGGCTACCTGCGCTGGGGGGCGTTCGACCCGGCCCAGCTCGCGATGGCGGAGCGGACCCTGCGCGAGGCGCTGGCCGCCGAGCCGGAGCTGGTCGATCTGCACTATTTGCTCGGCAACACCTATCGCTTGCTCGGGAACAATGAGCTGGCCCGGGGCGAGTACGAGGCCTATCTGGCCCAAGCGCCGGCCGACGGGCTCTGGGCCGCCCCGGCCCGGCAGCAGCTCAACGATCTGGGACGCTGACGCCCGGCCGCGACCGGGCGCTGATGAGAAAGAGTGGTCGCTATGTTCTGGCCTGTTTTGCGCTGGTGGCTGGGGATTGAACTGCTCGGCCTGCTGGCGCTGCCCCTGACAATGTGGATCTTCCGCTTCCTGCCCGGGCGCGGCATGGCCTGGAGCAAAGCGGCGGGCCTGCTGCTGGCGGGCTACGGCGCCTGGCTGCTGACCACGCTCGGCTTCGGCAGCTTCGGCACCGGCCCGGTGGTGCTGGCGGCGGCGGGCCTCGCCGGCCTGAGTTGGTGGGCGGCCCGGCGCGTCACCTGGGCGGCGCTGCGCGACGAGATTCGCCAGCGCTGGCGGGCCTGGCTCGGCTACGAGGCGCTGTTCCTGGCGCTGCTGCTGCTCGGGATCTGGCTGCGGCTGAACGGCATGTACGGCTCGGCGATCCGCAGCACCGAGAAGCCGATGGAGCTGATGATGCTCAGCGCCGTGCTCAACAGCCCGTCGTTCCCGCCCAACGATCTCTGGCTCGCCGGCTACTCCGTCAACTACTACTACCTGGGCTACGTGCTGATCGCGACGCTCAAAGTCCTGAGCGGCGTGGCGCTGGGCGAGGCCTTCAACCTGGGCGTGGCGACGGTCTTCGCGCTGGCCGGGCTGGGCATCGCCGGCCTGCTCGCCACGCTGACCGAGCTGGCGGGCCGGGGCGGCGAGCGGGCTCCCGGCCTCGCGGGCCGGCTGGCGGCGATCGGCCTGGGGCTGGCCCTGGTGCTGGGCGCCGGCAACCAGTACGGCGCGCTCCAGCGGATCGTCGGCTCGTCGCAGATCAACCGGCTTGAAAACGGCCAGCTGGTCGGCGTGGTGCTCCAGGCCCTGCAAGGCGTCGAGCCGCGGACGGTCGATCCGGCCAGCGTGCGGCCCGCCGACAGCACCGAGGCCAGCAGCGCGCTCCAGCCGATGGGCGGCGCCTTCGACTGGTGGGCGCCGTCGCGCGGCGTCTACGATGTGGTCAACAAGGTGCCGGTCGTCGTCGACGGGGTTCAGCGCGACGGCGAGGTCCAGGCCGAGGTCATCACCGAATTCCCCTTCTTCAGCTTTTACCTGGGCGACATGCACCCGCACGTCCTGGTGCTGCCCTGGTCGCTGCTGGTGCTGGCCCTGAGCCTGGCGCTGCTGGCCCGGCCGGCGGCGCCGAGCTGGCGCGGCCGCGACGGCCTGGAGCTGGGCCTCGGCGCGCTGACGATCGGCAGCCTGTACATGCTCAACTCCTGGGACCTGCCGACCTACGGCCTGATCTACGGCCTGGCGCTGGCCGGCGCCTGGCGCCGCCACAGCCCGGATTGGCGCGCGGCACTGCGCGGCGGCGGCCCGCAGCTGGCAGGCGTCCTCGGCGGCGCGCTGGCGCTGTTCGCCCCGTTCATGCTGACCTTCACCTCGTTCGCCGGCCAGGATCAGGTGCCGCCGCCCTGGGACAAGGTGCCGATCCTGAGCAAGCTGGGCAAGACGATCGGCCCGGTGCTCGACCGCACGAGCTGGAGCGAGCTGCTGGCGATCTTCGGCCTGTTCCTGCCGCCGCTCCTCGCCTGGTGGGCCGGCGTCGCGCGGGCGCGCTCGGGCTGGCTGTGGGTGGCGGCCTTCGCCGTCGCCGGGCTCGTGCTCAACGCGCCGACCCTGGCCTTTTTCCCGCTGGCCGCCCTGCTGCTGCGCGAGGCCTTGCGCCGGCCCGACGAGCCGGCGACGGCGCTGGCCTGCCTCGCCGGCGGCGTGGCGGTGCTGCTGCTGGCCGGCGTCGACTGGGTCTATCTGCGCGATAACTTCGACCGGCGCATGAACACGGTCTTTAAGGTCTACTACCAGGTCTGGCTGCTGTTGGGCGTGACGGCGGCCTACGCCTGCTGGGCGCTGCTGCGGCGGGAGGCGGCGGGCCGGAGCCGGCTGCGGACGCTGGCGTGGGCGCCGCTGTTCGCGCTGCTGCTGGCCGGCGCCGCCGTCTATCCCTACAGCGTGCTCAGCCCGTCCACCTCGCCCCGCTGGAACGACGCACCCAAGCTGCTCGACGGCCTGGAGTACTTCCGCACCGCCCAGCCGGGCCTGCTGGAGGCCGCCGAGTGGGCGCGGGCTAACACGCAGCCGGGCGACCGTTTCGCCAGCAGCAAGGGCAGCAGCTACCAGCACGGCGGCATGCTGGCGGCGATCGCCGGCCGCTCCTCGCTGCTGGTCTGGCCCGGCTCGCACGAGGGGCTGTGGCGCTCCAAGCAGCCGCAGGCCCGCGATCAGGTCGGCGCCCGCGGCAACGCGCTAGCCGGCATCTACACCGCCGCCGACCCGGCGCAGGACCCGGCGGCGCTGGAGCAGGCCAAGGCGCTGCTGGCGGCCAACAAAGTCGATTATATTGTGGTCGGCCCCGACGAGCGCATCGATGTGCCCGGCACCGAGTTCCCGGCCATGGCCCAGCTCGGCACCCTGGTCTACGACGCCGCCGGCTGGCGCATCTACAAGGTGCAGCGTTAGAAAGGATTGGCGATGCGGCTGACAGAGGTGTTAGGCACGGGCGGCAGGCAGCTGGCGATCGCCGGGCTGATCTCCCTGGCGATCGGGCTGCTGGTGGTGCCGTTCCAGGCCTGGCTCAGCCAGGCGGCGGTGCCGTGGGGCGAGCTCGGGGCGATCGCCGCCATGGCCCTGGCGGTGACGGCGGCGGTTCACGGCTACCAGCGGCTGGTGCGCTGGAAGAAGCTGCGCGGCGATCTGCTGGCGGCGCCGGTCGAGTCAGCCGCCCCCAGCGGCGCGCTGCCCCGGCCCAAAATCTGGGTCTGGCTGCTCTGGGGCGGGTTTATGTTCGTCATGGCCTACGGCTTCCACCCGGCCTTCGCGATTTTCAGCGGCAGCCTGCTGGCGGGCTACGGCAGCGCCGGCCCCTGGCTGGCGGGCAATGTCTCGGGCGTCGAGGCCGGCCGCGTCACGTTCTACACCAGGCAGGATCCCAAAACGCGCCGCCCCAGCGTCTACCGCGTCGTGCGCGACGAGGCGCTGGACGGCGCCTGACGCGCCTCAGCCCTCGCCGGGGCCGATCCGCAGCGTGACCCTGCCGCGCCCGTGGCCGGTCCGCACCAGCTCCTGCGCCATGGCGGCCTCCTCCAGCGCGAAGGCCGGGCCGAGATGGGCCGCGATCTGGCCGGATTCGATCAGCGCGGCGATGGTCTGGAGCAGCTCCCGGCTCGGGAACGGCTGGGCGACCTGGTTGTTCATGGCGCGGATTCCTAGCTCCGCCGCCAGATCCTGGGGCGGCTGGCCCAGCAGCGAGACCACGACACCGCCCGGCCGGACCGTCCGCATCGAGCGGAGGAGGGTCTCGCCGCCGATTGTGTCAAGCACGGCGTCGACGCCGCCGGCCGCCTCCTCGAACGGCTCGGCGGCGTAGTCGATCACCGTCTCGGCCCCGAGCGAGCTGACGAACGCGCGGTTGGCGGCCGAGGCCGTGGCGATCACCCGCGCCCCTTTCCAGCGGGCGAGCTGGACCGCGAAGGCGCCGACGCCGCCCGCCCCGCCGTGGATCAACACCCGCTGGCCGGCCGCCAGCCCGGCGTTCTCGAACAGCGCGGCGTAGGCGGTGGTCGCCCCGGCGGAGATCGCCGCCGCCTCGGCGAAGCCCAGCG
>DASWWB010000007.1:0-4338 GCA_036406115.1 Herpetosiphonaceae bacterium | reverse complement strand
CCAGCGGCGCGGCGCCGCCCAGCAGCACGGCGGCGGCGTCGAGGGCGCAGCGATAGTCGAGCGGGGCCAGGGCGGCCATGGGATGGGCGCCGATCATCGGGCCGCTCTGCCGCGCCTGCCGGCGGCGACCTCGCGGTAGATCGCCTCCAGCCGCTCGCCGATGCGCGGCCAGCTGTAGCGCTGCTCGGCCTTGAGCCGCCCGCGCTCGCCCATCGCCTGGCGCCGCCCCGGATCGCTGAGCAGCGAGCCCAGCGCATCCGCCAGGGCGGCGGCATCGCCTGGCGGCGCAAGCAGGCCGTCGGCGCCGTCGTCCACGACCGTCCGCACGCCGGGCAGGTTGCTCGCCACCACCGGCCGGGCGCAGGCCATTGACTCAAGCAGCACTAGGCCGAAGGCTTCGCCCATCGTGACCGAGGGCAACACGCCGACGTCGGCCAGGCGATAGAACTCGGGCAGCTCGTCGGTCGCCACGCGGCCGGCGAAGCGGACCCTCCCGGCCACGCCGAGCGCGGCGGCCTGGGCGGCATAGCTTGGGCGCAGATCGCCGTCGCCGACGAGGACGGCCCAGGCGTCCGGCAGGCGGGCCAGCGCCGCCAGCAGCACGTCGACGCCCTTGAAGGCGTGGGCGCGGTCCAGCCCGGCCACCAGCAGCGCGACCGGCGCCGCTGCGGGAACGCCGAGCCGCTCGCGCAGCCCTGCCGCCGCCGGCCCCGGACTGAAGCGCTCCGCGTCGACGCCGTTGGGCAGCTCGCCGATCCGATCTTCCCTGCCGCGCAGCAGCGCCCGGGCGTAGGAGGCCTCGCCGTAGTCGCGCGAGGTGAACAGCACCCGCCGGGCCGAGCGCAGCGCCAGCCGGCCGACGGTGTGGCGCAGGATCCGCTCCGCCACGCCCAGCGCGCCGGCCAGAAACACATCTTGGTGATAGGTGACGACCAGCGGGGCGCCGGCCAGCCGCGCCGCCAGGGCGCTCAGCTCGCCGCCGAAAAAGGGATAGTGGAGATGGATGAGATCGAAGCCGCGCAGGGCCGTCAGCAGGCCGGGCAAGACCGGGGCGTTGCCGACCCGCAGCAGCGGGCGCAGGCGATGGACCAGGACGCCGTCAAGCGTTTCGCGGGCGGGCGCGCCGGGGATGGCGCTGGTGAAGACATGCGCCTCGTGGCCGGCGCGGGCCAGCTCGCGGGCGTTATGGAAACACACATTGCCGGTGCCGCCGCGATACGGGGGGAAGGTGGCGGTCACATGGGCGATACGCATGAAAGCTCACTCACGCAGCGACGCAGGACTGCGGGGGCCGATCCGGCTCCCGCGAGTCCTGCATCGATGAATCCGCCTGGCGGCGCTAGCTGATGGTCTGGGCGATGCGGATGACCAGCGTCAGCACGAAGACGATCAGCAGCGGCACCAGCGCCACGTTGAGCGCCTTGTTGAGCCGCACCGCCCGCTCGGTCTGCGAGCTGAGGATGATCTCTTTATTGATGAGCAAAATCAGCACGGTGCAGATCGCGACCAGCGCGAGCGAGCCGGCGCTGACAGCGGCGACAGCGGTGGTGGTGGTGGTGGTGACCGTCGTAATCATGCGCGCTTCCTCCATAAAAGTCCGGATGTATGAGTTGTATGTCGTGGCTGCGGCGGGAGGTCCCGCCTAGGCTGTCCCAACCAAGCGTTGCGCCAGCCAGTAGGCCGGATGGAACACCCATCCCGCCGCCTGAGCAAGCCGCCTGCCAGCAAGCTGGCCGAACTCGAGGCGATGGGTCAGTGTCCGCAAAAAAACGCGGAGTCGATCCCTCTGGATGACAGATTGATGACGCTCCGCTCTGATTATACGCCATGTTGACAAGATCCATGCATAGACTCGCAGCTTAACCAGCCAGAATCGCGGCCCTTTCAGCAGCATGAAGCCCCAGGTGACCGCTTCGCTCAGCAGCAGCGCCGGCAGCAGCCGCAGCAGCAGCGCGCCCGGCAGGTGCTTGAGCAGCAGGAACAGCCGGTTGCGATCGAGGAAAAACGCCTTGCCCGGCGTGTAGGACGGCCGGTAATCGTGGCGCACGACCGCCGCCGGCGCGAGCCAGCAGCGGTAGCCCGCGAGCCGCGCCCGCCAGGACAAGTCGGTGTCCTCGACGTACATGAAAAAGCGCTCGTCGAAGCCGCCGAGCCGATCGAACAGCTCGCTGCTGATCGCGCAGGCCGCCCCCGAGATCGCGTCGACCTCGCCGGCTTGGGCGAAAGCCGCCCGGGGCTGGCCGGCGCCCCGGCAGTAGGTCAGGCCGGTGTAGTGCATGGTGTTGCCGCAGGTATTAATGACCTCGGGCCGGTCCATGTGGACCACGCGGGCGGTGGAGAGGCCGACCTGCGGCTCGCGCTCCAGCGGCTCCAGCAGCGCGTCGATCGTCCCCGGCTCCGCCACTGTGTCCGGGTTGAGGAACACCAGCAGCCGGCCGCGGGCGATCGCCGCGCCCCGGTTGTTGCCGCCGGCGTAGCCGATGTTGGCCTCGCGCAGCAGCCTGGCCCGGGGGTATTCGGCGGCCACCAGATCGGCGCCGCCGTCGCCGGAGCCGTTGTCGACGACAATCAGCTCGTCGTCCGGCCCCATGTCGGCCTGCACCGAATCCAAGCAGGCCCGCAGGTAGCGGGCGCTGTTGTAGGCGACAATGATAATGCTGGCGCGGCAGTCGGTCATGCGTCGCGGTCGCTCCGGCGGTCGGCGTCCGGCGCCAGGCGGTCGAGCAGGGCGCGGCGCAGGTCGAGGATCATGGCCCTGGTGGAGTGGAGCATCACGCCGGCGAAAAAGAGCAGCATACCCACCACGCACAGCATCACGGTGATCAGGCCGTAGCCGACCGCCAGGGTGTGGGTTTGGGCGTAGATGTTGACGATGTGGAGGCCCAGCAAGGCGCCGAGCATGAAAATCACCAGGCCCGAGAGGCCGAAATAGAGCAGCGGCCGCGTCTGGCCCACCAGCCGCATCACGCCGTTGATCACCTGCATGCCGTGGCGGAAGGGGTTGCGCTTGGCCCGCTCGGCGTAGATCACTTTGATCGGCACCTCGACGACTTTGAGCCGGTGCTCGCGGATCAGGAACTGCATCTCCGACTCGATCGAGAAGCCGCCCTGGCTGAAGGTCAGCTGCTCCAGGGCGCGGGCCGAAAAGGCCCGGAAACCGCTCTGCGAGTCGCTGATCCGCACGCCCGAGGCCAGGTTGGTGACCATCGTCAGGCCGTGCTGGCCCACCTGGCGGTAGGCCGGGATCTCGCTTTTGATCGCCAGGAAGCGCGAGCCGACCACCACGTCGGCCTCGTCGCCGCGCACCGGCGTCAGCACGGTCGGAATGTCGTCGGCGCAATGCTGGCCATCGCCGTCGAGCATCACCATCGCCGCCGGCTTGAGGCGCCGGACATAGGCGAAGCCGGTATTGACCGCCGCCGCCTTGCCGCGATTGACTGGGTGCTGGATGACCGTCGCGCCGGCTTTGCGGGCGATCTCGGCGGTCCGGTCGCTGGAGCCGTCGTCGACGACGATCACCAGATCGACATAGCTTTGGACGGCGATCACCAGGCTACCGATGAAACGCTCTTCGTTGTAGGCGGGGATCAAGGCGACGGTTGACGGGGATTGGAGCTGGTTTGGAGCGGTGGCGACCGGGTTCTCGAGCACTAGAGTCATAGAACGTCCCATCTCGCTAAAGCTATCGTGGCTCCACGATAGGGCCACGACCTTACGATAGAGTTTTCTGATGCGTCCAGGCCACGGCAAAAGCCTGATTCGCGGCGCCAAAACCAGTCAGCAAGCGACACAGCGGCGGGTCGTGATCAGCGGCAGATGAATGGAGCGGCGTGCGTTGGCCGGCGATGAGACCGGAAACCAGCCAGACAGGCGCGAAAACGTGGCGCATTCTATACACACTCTGTGCGTGGTGTCGGCAAAATCATATGCGAAGGCCCCGGGCTTGTCAATGCGGCGGCGCCGCCGGCCGCCCGCTTAAGGCTGGAGCTGGCGGAGCAAATCGCGGGCCACTGGATTGTCGGGCTCCAGCAGGGCGGCGCGCTCGTAGGCGGCGCGGGCCTCGTCGCGCCGGCCGAGCACCAGGTAGGTGCCGCCGAGGGTCAGATGATAGGTGATCGGCTGCGGATTCAGGGCGATCGCCTGCTCCATGGCAGCGGCGCCGGCGGCGGGATCGCCGCTCTCGGCGGCGGCGACACCTTGCTGGTACCAGGCCAGGTCATCGGTCGGGCTGAGGGCGGTGGTCTGCCGCCAGTCCGCCAGCGCCAGCGCCGGCTGCTTGAGCGCGCCGTCGGCTTCAGCGCGGCGGCGGAACCAGAGCGCCTCGCCGGGGAAGGCAGC
>DASWWB010000006.1:0-2648 GCA_036406115.1 Herpetosiphonaceae bacterium | reverse complement strand
GGGTCACGATCCCGCGCCGACGAGACCAACGCCGGCGTGGTGCCTTCAATCGAACGCTGTATCGGCTGCGCGCGCGGGTCGAGCAGTTGTTCAATCGGCTGAAACAATCCCGCCGGGTTGCAACGCGCTACGAAAATCGCGGCGACAATTATTTGGCCATGGTCATCATCGCCGCCATTCGCCTGTACTTATGACTTTGTCAACACGCCCTAGTCAAAGTGAGCAAATACCTGAGCAAACATCTGCGACATCAGCCCGAGGCGCTAGGCTTGACCCTCGGCCCGGGCGGCTGGGTCGGGGTCGATGAGCTGCTCGCAGCCTGCGCGGCCCGCAGCATGGCCGTGAGCAGGGCCGAGCTTGACGAAGTCGTCGCCCGCAACAACAAGCAGCGCTTCGCCTTCGATGAAACCGGCCAGCGCATCCGGGCCAACCAGGGACACAGCGTCGAGGTCGACCTGGAGCTGGCGCCCGCAGAACCCCCGGCCATCCTCTACCATGGCACCGCCAGCCATAATCTGGGCGACATCCTCGCCCAAGGCCTCCGCCGCATGAACCGCCATCATGTCCATCTCTCCCAAGAAACCGCCACCGCCGCCAACGTCGGCGGGCGCCACGGCAAACCGGTGGTGCTGGAAGTCGCGGCGGCGGCCATGCGCCAGGCCGGCCACGTCTTCTATTGCTCGGCCAACGGCGTGTGGCTGACCGACAGCGTGCCGCCGGAGTTTTTGCGCGAGCGCGAGGCGTAGCCGCCAATTTCATCGCGCGAACCGCGAAGATATGCTATAATCTGCGGCGCATCATTGGCACGGCGCACGAGGCGTGTGAGTTTTCACACGCTCGTTGTTTGCCCAACGACCACATCCGTTGGACGCCAATGCTCGTTTCGTATTCGCGGCGGCGGGAGCTGTGGCCCGGCGCACAACCAAAAGGTGAGAAATGTCTCAGCAGCAGCAAGCCATCCAGGAAATCGAAAGCCGCCAGCTCCGCGCCGACGTTCCCGAGTTCCGCGTCGGCGACACGGTCCGGGTCAGCGTCAAGGTTGTCGAAGGCAGCCGCGAGCGCTTGCAGGATTTCGAGGGCGTTGTGATCCGCCGCCGCTCCAGCGGCGTCAACGAAAACTTCACCGTGCGCCGCATCGCCAGCCATGGCATCGGCGTGGAGCGCACCTTCCTGGTCCATTCGCCCCGCCTCGGCGGCATCAAAGTGGTTCGGACCGGCAAAGTCCGCCAGTCGACGCTGTACTACCTGCGCGGCCGGACCGGCAAAGCCGCCCGCATCAAAGAGCGGATCCGCTAATCTTCGCCTTGTGCGGTTCAGCGCGGGCGCGCCCCAGCCAGGGCGCGCCCGCGTTTGATTTTGGAATGATGCTATGACCCGTTCCCCATTCCAACGCCTGGTCGGCTGGGCCTTCGAGCGCTTCTACCACGAGGGCGCCTGGACCTACGACACCGTCGCCTGGCTGGTATCCGGCGGCTACTGGCGCCGCTGGATCGCCGCGCCGCTGACAGACCTGGGCGACATGCCGATCCTGGAGCTGGGCTGCGGCACCGGCTACCTCCAGCGCGACCGCCAGACCGCCGCGCTGCCCACTGCCGGCTTGGACGAGTCGCTGCCGATGCTGCGGCTGGCCCGGCGCAAAGCCCCGCGCGCCGCCCTGCTGCGGGCCGTGGCCCAGCGGCTGCCCTTCGCCGACGCCAGCTGGCCGGCGCTGATCGCCACCTTCCCCGCCCCCTACCTCTTCGACCCCGCGACGCTCCGCGAAATCCGGCGGGTGCTGGCGCCCGGCGGCAGGCTGCTGATCCTTGACGCCGGCATCATGCCCGACGGGCTCTACCAGCGGGCGATCCGGCTGGTGTACCGGCTGGTGTTCGGCGCCCGGGGCCCCGAGGCCCAGCCACAGGCCGATCCGCGGGTCGCCTGGCTTGACGAGCATGGTTTCGACGTCGAGGAGCGTTGGTATCCGGTTGGAGAGTCGCGGGTGCAGCTGCTGACGGCGAGGCCGCGCTGATGGCAGGGCTGGGCGAGGAGCGGCGCCTGATCGCCGACGGCTGCCGCCTGATCGCCGGGGTGGATGAAGTCGGGCGCGGCTGCTGGGCCGGGCCGGTCGTGGCGGCGGCGGTGATCTTCCCGCCGGCGATCTTGGAGCAGCCCGAGCTGCTGCGCGGCATCGAGGATTCCAAGACGCTCAGCGCCAGTCAGCGCGACGCCATGGCCGCCAGGATCGGCGAGCTGGCCCTGGGCGTCGGCGTCGGCGCGGCGCCGGCCTTTGTAATCGATCACTTCGGCATCGGGCCGGCCACGGCATGGGCGATGGCGCAGGCGGTGCTGGCACTGCCGCTGCTGCCCGACGCCCTGCTGATCGATTGGGTCCGCCTGCCGGCGCTGCCGATCCGCCAGCGCTCGATGCCGCGCGGCGACGCGCTCAGCGTCTCGATCGCCGCCGCCTCGATCATCGCCAAAGTGCGGCGCGACCGGATGCTGGCGGCCTGGGACCGCGCCGACGGACGCTACGGCTTCGGCGCCCACAAAGGCTACGGCACCGCCCAGCACCAAGCGGCGCTGGCCCGCTTCGGGCCGTCGGCGCTCCACCGCCGCTCCTTCCGGCCGGTGGCGGCGCTCGGGGACTGGGGATCGGGGACTGGGGATCG
>DASWWB010000005.1:0-9791 GCA_036406115.1 Herpetosiphonaceae bacterium | reverse complement strand
CCATCGGAAACGATACGCAACTGCGGATGCTGATGACCGTCGTGGCCCGCCCAGGCGTCGCCCCAGAGCTCCTGGTGGTGGCGGAGTCCCTCGAACCGCTCCAACGCATTCTGCGGCAAACCCTGGTTGTTCTGGTCGTCTGTGGGGTGCTAGGGATTGCCGCCGCTGTCGGCGGCACCATTTTGGTCACGCGCCAGACATTTGCGCCCATCCTTCAGGTTACGGAGACCGCTCACGAGGTTGCCGAAACGCACGATTACCAGCGGCGCATTTCCGTGCCCCCCCAGGACGACGAGGTGGGACAGCTCGCAACAACGATCAATCGGCTGATTGCCACGGTCGACGCAACGCTTGCTCAGCAACAGCAGTTACTGGCCGACACCTCGCATGAACTGCGGTCGCCACTGACGGCGATCCTGGCCAACCTGGCCCTGCTCCAGCGGGACCTTGCCCCCGAGGAGCGGGTCCTCTCCGTGACCGAAGCCACGGCGGAAGCGCAGCGTATGCGGCGACTGATTACCGACCTCCTGTTGCTCTCGCAGCCTGCCACGCCCGAGGTGGTGGACCGTCGGCCGGTTGCCCTTGAGACGATCTTGACCCCGCTGGTCCTCAGCCTCAGCCGCCAGTGGCCGACCTATGCCCTGACCTATGTCATGAGTCCTGAGGCTTGGGTGGTGGGCGATGCGGAACGCCTGGCGCAAGTACTGCGCAATGTGCTGGAGAACGCGATCTATCATACGCCGCCAGGCACCACGATCCATGTCCAACTCGACCAAGCAGCGGCAGACGTGGTGGTCACGGTTGCCGATAGCGGCCCGGGGATTGCGGCGGAGCACCTGCCGAAAATCTGGCATCGCCTCTATCGGGTGGATAAAGCACGGTCCCGGCGCCATGGGGGGACCGGCCTGGGGTTAGCCATTGTGCAGTATCTGATGGCGGCTCATGGGGGCGAGGTATCCGTGGACAGCACCGTCGGCCAGGGGACAACAGTCATGCTCCGATTTCCGCGGCAGCAGCGCGCACGGGCCGGCGAGCAACCGGCCGCATGCGTGTGCAATGTCGCCACCATACGGCAGCCCGCCGCTGACGTCCAGAGAAATGATCCAGAATGAGCGGTGGGACCGCTCATCGGATAGGCATCGTCAGGAGAGTACCGGTCGCACCTGGATACCCATTAGGAACTAAAAGTAAATTGCCTCAAAAACTGACACTTCCGCACAAATGAGCGTCTCAGCACTGCCTCATGTAGTGTTTTCTGTGTTCTCGGCCAGGCTGTTTACGGTCATCCCACCCCTGGCGACTCAGTTTGGGACCATACTGGACGTGTCAGTCTTCGCTCGCTTTGCCTGGCAGTGACTGGATCAATGGGATAAGGCGATCAATGTACGCCTGGCCGATCAGGCGGGTACCGAGCAGCGCACTCCGTGCCATGGCAAAGAAGAAGGTATCGTGCAGCTCAGGATGCTGGTGGTGCAGGGCCTCAAGCGCGGTAAGTCCGCGGCCGGTTTCCATCGCAAGATCCGACATGAGGCCCGCGAGCAGATCAATGGCACGCACATCCGTCTGCTCATCAATGTGGCGAAGACGGTCAGCAATATGCTCATCGTTAATCATCTGGGTTTCCTTTCACGTCGCTCCATGATTGGCTTGGACCGGTCCTTGGAGGTGGCAGCGGTATAACCAAGGGTAGCGCAGTTTAACGACCCTTTTTCTTGTATTCCACGTGTAATCCCATAGATCGCACTGCGTTCGTTGTCGGGAGCGTGGCGGCAATACCAAACAACTGGTCTATGAAATCAACGTACCAAAGTTTTTACAATGCAATGAGTAGTGTGGGAGTGCCCCGTTTTCGAACCGAGGCCATCCATTGGCTGAGATGATCGGAAACAACACGAGTCCAATCACAGAAAACACTACACCTCATGCATCCCCCGCGTCGCGCAGCCGGTATTCATAGGATGGCTTGTGCGAGCGGCCATATTGGCGGATATCAAAGCCAACACCTGTGCGCAAGAGCAGAAAGGCGACTTCCTGAAAGGTCTGGTACGGCCAGCGTGGATCAGGATGCGGTGGCATCTCTTCAAAAAGGTGATGCTCGAAGATCGGTTGCCGCTGTACCGCACGCTCGGAGATGAGCTCGGGGGCAATACCAAGCATGCGTGCCACTTTATCAATGATGGCCGCCGGGGCTGCTGGATCCAGCCAGATGGCACAGGTTGAGACCTGGTGCTCGTAGACGGCTTCGCCTGACGGGCCAAACAGCCGGAACTGCGGATTTTCGACGGTCTCCGTGAGCAGTTCGTGCCCGCAGGTGCACTGTCGCACCCAGGGTCGACCAGCGTTGTTCTGTGTGCTGAATTCGGTTACGGCCGCACACGTCGGGCACCTGAGCCTCGCCGTAATGCGCGCCCACGTGGGGTGCGGAACCGACTGGGTATGGTATTTGGGATCGGTGAAGTCGTCCGTCGGATACGTAATCCGATAGCGCACCAGCGTGACACCATCCTGCAAGCTGCACGCACGCTCGAGGATTCGCCCAGCGACGCGGTGTCGCGTCGGCGTGCAGACTGCCGCATCGTGATTGTGGTGGAAAATGATGGTCCGCTCAATCCGTCCGCAACCGGGGCAGTCCAATGAGACCTCGAGCTTATCAGCTGGCACAATGTCGACGCCAGCACACAGCTCGACGTGTGCGGTGATATCCGCTGTCACCACGTGATCCATCACATCACCTCCTGCGTGCCAGGCTGGTTTCTCGTTCGTTTTTCTGCAAGGATTCGTGCCTCATCCGAGATCATAAAGCCGTATTCGATCAGCCTAAAACCGAAGAGAATGCAGATTCTCTTGCGTTCTGCGTAGCTGCCAGCACCAGTACGGTGGTTCGGTGATACGCTCAGCGACGATGCAGGAGCACCATTCTCGCTCATGTGTGCGGAAGTGTCAGTTTTTGAGGCAATTTACCTTTAGTTCCCAGCAGAAACCAGGCGAGGATCTGGCTCGTCGTTAGCCCGGTGATCTGAGGCCGAGGCCACCCCAGCACCGGCCGGAACACGTCATAGGTCAGCAACCCGCCCAGGCGCCCGCACCCGCCCGCCGCACCAGCACGACGGTCACGGCGGCGACCACCAGGAGCGCCAGCGCCACCCAGCCTGCAACGGCGGCATCAGCCACCGGGAGCGTAAACCAGATCGGCACATCGTTGATCGTCACGTCAGGCATCATTCCCCTCGTCTCTTTGCACCACAGGTCGTCGGTGCGTACATTACGCCCGCATCATACCATCCCTCCTATTGGTGCCCTCCCGCTTCATGGCTTTGGTGGAAATTCCAGTCGCAACAAGTGGACCCGGCCAAATTGCTCGCCAACCACAATCGTCGCACCATCGGCCGAGATGCTGCATGTCGTAATGGCACTTTCACCAATAAATGATGCCACTGGCTGATCAGTGGCGAGATCCCACACCCAGACTGACCAGTCCGCCGATCCTGAAATGAGGTAGCACCCGGTGGGGAGCAATGCCAGCGTTGTCACTGGCCGTAGGTGTCCGCGCAGAACTGCCAGCGTCATGCCCGTTGCCAGGTCCCATTTTCGGATCGTCCCATCGTCTGAGCCGGAAAACAGAATCTGGTTGCTCTGGGCACAGAGCGCCCGAACGGCTCCGTCATGGCCCTTGAGGTTATGTGATGCCGCGCCTTCCGCAATATTCCAGACTTTGATTGTTGTATCCTGCGAGGCAGAAATGGCGCGACTCCCGTCGGGCGTAAAGATGACCATGTTCACGGTGGTTGTATGGCGTACGAGTGTCCGGAGTTCGCGTTTGCTTTCCATAGCCCACAAGCGAATGGTTAAGTCGTTAGAGGCCGATAGGATATGCTGGGTATCGGGCAGCACCTTGATCGCACGCACCATATCCGTGTGCCCAGTAAAGGTGTGCAACTCGGACCCACTCTCCAGTTCCCAGGCGCGAATTGTCCCATCGCGCGACCCCGAGTAGATATGGCGGCTGTCCGGTGTAATGTCCACGCACCAAACGGTTGCGGTGTGCCCCTTGAGGGTCCGCAGTTCGCACCCTGCGCGCCAATCCCAAACCCTAATCGTCGCATCGTCAGAGCCGGATACAAGATAGTGTCCATCGGCGGACACGGCAATGGCACGCACCATATCCGTGTGTCCTTTGAGCGTACGCAGTTCGCGTCGCTCGGACAAGCTCCAAATCTTAATGGTATGGTCATCGGCTGCGGAGGCAATGGCATCGATTCCGGGAATCAGGACAACATCTACAACCCGTTGGGTATGCCCCTCTAAGGTAGCGATGTTAGTCCAGGTGGTTAAGTCCCAAATTTTTAGCGTCCAATCATCAGATGCTGAAATGGCAAAACGGCCATCAGCGGTAAAGGTGACGGCACGCACCGTCCGTCGGTGACCGGTGAGCGTACATATTTCTTGGCCGGTCGTAAGGTCCCACACCTTCAACACCGCGTCCCCACCGGTTGAGATTGCCATCCTATCGCCAGGGGCAACGGCAATGCCGCGGGCTTCATCACTATGTCGTCCGAGAGTACGCAGTTCCTTGCCACTTGCCAGATCCCACACCTTGACCATGCCATCATCGCCAACGGAGAGGGCGCGTTGGCCTTTGTGAAAGAGCGCGAGCCCAGTAACCCCCTTAATGTGCCCGGTGAGCATGCACACCTCTTTACCGCCGATCGGCTCAAGGCTCGGCGTAAGCGTGCGTAACCACCCATTGGCGGCGCTTGACTTGATTTGATCTAACAGGCGCACGACTCCCGGCGATTCCTGAAGCAAGAGCCGGCTATAGAGTTGACTCCGAAGATGCTGGCGATCCCGAGCCAAACTGTAGGCTGACAGCTGCAACGCATCATGGATGAACTGAAGTTCCTGGTCATTCGCGAATAGGGCGTAATCATTCAGCAACGCTGGCACGTCAGTCACCGCCAACTTGGCCTCGATCCAGCGATAATCCAGGAGCAGGGTCCGCAATTCCGCTTTGCGACCAGCACCAAGGAGGTGATGCGCAAGATGGTGCCAGGCATAGGCATCGGCTGATAGGTGCCACCACTCGTCGATGCCATAGGACGCCAGGAGCGCGGCATGGGTGGCAGGTAGCCGGTCAGCATAGACCTGTTGTATATATTTCCGCACAATGTCGTGTACCTGGATGGCGGGGCCGGGCTGAGGATCGGCAAGCAAACGCTGCTGGACGTCGTACTCCTGGACGAGCGACTGACTTACCAACTGAAGCTGGAGCCGCCTTACGGCAACGGCTCGTAGCTGCCCTGTTCTTGCCCAAAGTCGTTCCAGGACGGCCAGCGGAATAGGAATGTCATCGGGAAAAATTGCCAGCTCAAGGTAGCGATCAAGCTGCTCTGACGTCAGCAACCGCAGACTGGCGTCGAGTGTGAGGGAAACGGCATGATCACGGCGCCGTGCATCAGTATCATCAAGGGCAATCGGCCCCAGATCAGCCAGTGCCGCCCGCACATAGTCGCTGCCTTCACGCAATGAGTTGCGATTGGCAATAAATTGATGGAGTACCCCGTTTGCCAGCTTCAACAAGAGCGGCCACTGGCCGATAGCCGCAACCAGTGGTTGCAGGATCGCTGGATCTGCGGTGGACAGACTCTTTCCAAGTAGGAGGAGGGCCTCGGATGCCTGCATACCCTCAAGGACCATACGCTGAGCTGATGGTGGAAGAATCGTAGTTTTTCGCGTGGTGATAAGTTGCACACAATGCGCTTCCCCAAATCGAAACGGCTGAAGATCCACGCTGTTCCAGGCGTCGTCAATGACCAATAAGCAATGACGATCAGCAAGCAGCACTGCGACGCTATGGGTCGCGTCCTCCTCATCGATAAAGGTTGGCCGCAGTCCAGTAAGCGCGGCATAAATTTTGGCCAGCGCCGCGCTGACATTGGGGCTTTCGCCAAGGGTGACCCACAAAATGCCATCGGCATACGCTTCGCGAATCTGCGGATTATGACACACAGCGTTGGCCAAACTCGTCTTGCCGTTCCCGCCCAATCCGTACACGGCAATCGTCGCAGGGCCAGGCACAGCGGCCGCTGCCAGCAGATGGCGAACGAGGAGCTTGTACTCAGCGTCGCGCATAACAAAATCTTCGAGCGGGCCATGGTTGGCCATCATTGGCACTTTGATAGGCGGAAGTGCTGCACTTGGGCTAGCAATGGTAATCGCGGTAATGGTGCCGATGCTGTCGACGGACGCCTGGCCGAAATTGATCCCGCCGGTTTGTACCACGCTGTTGTGTGGGCCATCAACTGGTGGCTTGACCGGTGGCAGCGCCGGATTAATATGCTCACGGTACGCCGCCACTAGGGGCGTCTCATTGCGAATCAATCGCCCCGTGATGTCGGGGGTAGAATCCCAGAGGCCCAAGTGGAGGAGATGCGCGTTGATAGGCAGGTCGCTCTGACGATAATCCCAATTTATCATGGTGATAAGGGGAAACCAGGTGTAGCCGATGACAGGTATTCCCGCCGCACGCACCGCGAGGCTGGCAGCAATCGTCTCATCCATCCAGGTCATCCGACCGGTAATATCCTCCGGTGCGCTGGTTTCCGTCACCATAACCGGACATCCAGTATGCCCATAACTACGGCGCAACACATCGGCCAGCAGCGCCCCGTTGCGGGGGACACCCTGAATCATCGGTTCCCCTGTCACCCCCACATCGATCCTGCTGGCCGACCAAGGGTAGAAGTTGACCCCGAATATATCCTGTTCTACTGCGCCAGTTCGGAGCTGAGCAAGGGCGTCTGGATCAACACCATGGCTGGTAAGATATTCGAACAGACCATGCTGTTCATCGACGGCCCCGCGAACCAGATCCCAGGCAAGGAAATCCATGAGATCCATCGTGTGGACGGCGGGTTCGGCCTGAACAGTGAGTGGCTGGCGCCAGCCCATCGCCTCCACGGCCACCAAGACTGCATCAGGTTGGATCATGCGGATCGCCTGTGCGGTTTGCTGAATCCCCCGCGCTAGTTGGAGTAGCACCGCCGCATACCCGGCTTCGCCGCTCAAGTACGGCGGCCAGAGGCCCCTACGGCCAGCAAATTCAGCATTGACCGTCGGCTCATTAAGTGGGGTATACCAGCGCACCAATGCCTGATAGCGGGTCACGAAAGCACTGGCATAGGCGGCGACATATTCGGGATAGCGTGGATCTGCGAAGCCCTGTTCTAACCACAACGGCGTCCCATAATGCATCAGATCGATGATCGGATGCAGACCAAGCTGACGCACCATGTAGTCAAGAACCTCGTCAATCCAACGCCAATCGAAGACCCCCTGCTGTGGCTCAACCCGATACCATGGCACGCCCCAGCGAAGGGCCTGGATTCCCAGGGAGGCCGCACGGCCGAGATCATCCCGCCATTGTTCATAATGTTGGGTGAGGGCATATTCGTCGAGCGGACGCAACTGGGGCCGTTGCTGCGGTATAAACGTATTCTCAAAGCCACCAGCCCAAATAAACTGATCAGGTGGAAATGGCGCATAGTCCATATGCACCTCCCTCACTAATCCAATTCTGACAATCATCTACCAATTCATGTGCCAGGCCCAGGGCGCGTAACTCCGTCTCCAGAAGCTGATTGTCCACTACCCGCCAATCAGCTTCTGCACGCCCTGGGCGATCTGGCCGGCGATGGGGATAATCGTCGGCAGCACCGCCGCGAGATTGGTGGCAGCCGCCTTCAACCCGTCGGCCGTAATCTGGATTGTGGTCTTGTTGGGCTTGTCCTTGGCCGCCTTCTCGATCAGCTCCTTGGCCGTGTCCGCCATGGCCTCCGCCGCTTCCGTATGCTCCGCCGGGACGGTCGCCAGCGCCGCCTGAAGCTCGGCCAGCAGCTGCGTGAGCTCCTGTTTCTGGTCGGGTGTCGCCTGGCCCATGCCGTTGACCGTCTGGATCGTGTTGGTCAGCGTGTTCTTGATGTTCAGGATCGCGCCGCTGAAGTTGCCGGACATGTTGAAGGTGTCACCGCTCACGACCTTGCCTCCTTCAGATACATGATACATATGCTGGGGTGCCACCGGCTGGTCATTGGTCGAGACCGACCCAATCGACCCAATCTGGGCGCTGCCAAAGTTGATCCCGCCGGACTGATGGGTGGTGTGGATGGTCTGATCGCCGGCCGCATTGTATTGCGTCCCGACCTGCTGCCCGGCCTGATTGAAGACCGTGCCGCTTACCGCTGGTGCCGCCGGCGGAGCCGTGGGCGCCACGGGCGCCGCCTCCGTGAGCTGGGCCTCGTAGTGGTCGATGGCGGCCTGTTCGCTGGTCATGCTGTTGACGATATGGAGGGGAATATTGGCGGGGCCATAGTCGGACGCCTGGATTTCGAGGATGCGGAGATTGCGGCGATGTTTGGCAAGCAGCGCCTCGATGTGGGCGCGCGCTTCCGGGGATAGGGGCATAGTGGCCTCCCTTCGCTCAGTGGTGCCCCTATCCTACACAGGTGCCACCGGCCTGTCGAGGGTGATTTCTGCGGCTGTCAGCCGCCGGTTTCCCGTGTCTCCTGCACGGCACCATCCGTGGGGTCGGCGGGTTTGCCGGGCGGTGCGCTCGCACGCTCCTCGACGGGCAGCGGCGGATCCGTGCCGGGTTCCTGCCCGTAGATGATCTGCTGGTCTGCGGTGACCAGGATGGGGAGCACCTCAGAACTCGACACCATCACGAGCGGCCCACACCACGGGGTGAGCTGCGCGAGAATCCAGAGATTGACCGCCGGCTCGCCTTTGCGAAAGAAAAAGGGCAAGGGAACGGTTTCGTCACCCGTAAACTCCTGCACCCAGATCGTGGTCCAGCCTGCGGGTGCTTGCACATCGGCATCCCACCAGGTGGTCCCAATGGCATACTGGACCTGATAGTCAGGCGCCTGATCCAGCACCGTCCGAATCTCATGGGGCGTGGGATACCGGCTCGGTGGCCACGGCGGCGGCAGGACGATCCCATGCGCGGCAAGCCAGGGCGCAAACGCCGGATCATCGAGTAACGGGAGGACGCTGTGTGTCTCGCCCATGAGCCGTCTCCTTAAGCTGCTAGCACCGGCACGAGCTGCCCAGACACGACCGAACGATTGTCTCGCTGCGCTGGAGCACGGGTGTCATCAGCCCTCTACAGGACATCCAGCGCGGTCCCGGCACGCTCACGTACCATTGCTGCCCGGCCCGCGCGGAAGCCCCCGCAGCTCAAATATAGCGGAGCTGGTTGTCCATCTCATCGGCCGTCACGGCATTGAGGATCGCCAGCAAGCGCTGCGCCAGCTCCTGGGGCGACCGCCGGACGGCAATGATGATCCCGGCGTGGCCCTGGCCGGTGGCAAACGCCTCCTGGGCCAGCAGCTCGAAATCATCGCGGTTGTGCGTCACGAGGGCCATCCCCTCCCGGGCCGCAAAGGCGAGATGCACGGGATCGGGCACGGCTAGATTCCCCATATCACGCGCGGTTGTCGCCAGAAATCCGCGGGCACGGATCAGATCAGCAACCAGCACATGGACATCCTCGTCGAGGTACAGGTGGATAAACAGCTCGCTCACAGATGCCGCACCAGCGGATCAATCAACTCGTCAGGAATGCGGTTGCGCGCAATATAGCCGTTGATCTCCGCCTGATGATCGCTGTAGTAGCTCAGGGCATCAAACACCTGGGCCACCGTCAGATGCGGCATGCCCTGGGGAATGGCTTCCGGCGCGACGCCCATGCGCCAGGTCTCGACGATCGCGCGCACCGGGGTGCGGGTGCCTTT
>DASWWB010000004.1:0-1818 GCA_036406115.1 Herpetosiphonaceae bacterium | reverse complement strand
CGCCACGTCGCCTGCCCGCCAGCGCCAGCGGACCGTGTTCTCCAGCCGGGTCACATGCTCCTGCAGGGTGTCGTAGATCCGCCGCGAGTCGGCGCTCGACAGCCCCGCCAGCGACTTCACGAATTGCCCCAGCACCCGGGTCCGCTCGCCGGTCACCGGATGCACGCGCACGACCGGGTGCTCGGTCTCGTAGACGGTCGAGGCGAAGACGTTGCGGTGGCGTTCGATCTGGTCGCGGGTCGCGGCGGGCTTGGCCGCCGCATAGTCGTAGGCGGTGGTGTGCAGCGCCCAGAGCTTGTCGGCCAGCTCGCGCAGGTGATCGGGCAGGCGGGCGTAGGCCTCGGCTGTGTTGGCCCACACCGTGTCGCCGCCCGAGGCGGTCGAAACCACCGCGCGCAGGATCGAGGCCTTCGGATAGGCCGGCACGAAGGTCACGTCGGTGTGCCAGGCGTTGGCTCGGCCGCCACGATGGGAGTCGAGCTCCAGCAGGTAGCTGCTGCCGTTGGCGACCGGCACGGTCGGGTGAGCGACCGGTTCGCCGAGGCGCGCGGCGAAGGCCTCCTGCGAGGCGTCGTCCAAGTGTCCCTGGTCGCGGAAAAACAGCACCTTGTACCTGTGCAGGGCCTCGTCGATCGCCGCGACCGTGGCGTCGGACAGGTCGGCCGACAGCGTGACGCCGGCGACTTCGGCGCCGATACGGCCGGCCACGGGGCGGATGTCGAGTTCGTGGTTGCTCATCGGAAAGGTCTCCTCAAGGGTCGAGCGAAAGGTCATTCGGCGGGGACGGCCGCGGCGTCGCGGCTGTCCAGTTGACGGCGGATGTCGGCGTGGCTGGCGGCGTCGAGGCTGAACCCCGAGATCAGCCAGGCGGAGGCCAGGTGGGCGAGGGCGGGGCCCAGGGCGAAGACCAGCTTGAGCGCCAGCAAAGCCTCGGCGGAATTCGCCGCGCCGGGCTTGAAGCCCAGCAGCCCGACCAGCGGCAGGGCCACGCCCACCGCGACGGCGGTGGCGGCCTTGCCGGTCAGGCTGAAGATCGAGAACAGCAGGCCGGTGCGGTCCTCGCCGCTCTCCAGCCGCTGCTTGTCGGCGATGTCGGCGACCATCGAGCGCAGCATCAGGTTGCCCGAGCCCTGGGCCAGGCCCTGGGCGATGGTCAGGCCGACCAGCAACGGCAGCGCGCTGGGGACGATGAACAGCAGGGCGAGGTTGATCGCCACCTGCACCAGCTCGCCGGCGATCGCCGCGCGATGCTTGCCGAGCCGGTAGCCGATCCGCAGCCAGATCGGCCCGGCGAACACCCCGAACACGAACTGCAGCAGGAAGAGACCCGCCGCCAGATCCGGGCGGCCCATATAGGCCGAGACGAAGAACACGAAGAGCGACGAGCGGATCAGCTGGCCGAGCGTGACCGCAAAGTCCGAGGTCAGCACCTTGCGAAGCAGCGGATCGCGCGCGGCCAACGCCAGATCACGGCGCAGGGTGGAGCGCACGGAGCTCGGCGGCGGGGCCGGCGGCTCCTTCACCAGCGCCAGGGCGGCGATCAGCGTGGGGACAAAAGTGGCCAGGATGAACCCGCCCATCGCCGCGACCTTCAGTCCCGGATCGGCGGGCAGACCAGCGCGGGCGCCGAGTTGGTCAAGCACCGCCGGCAGGACCAGCACGAGCAGCAGCCCGCCGGCCGTCGCCACCTGGAAGTAGGTCTGCACCCGGCTGCGCTCGTGATACTGCGCCGCCAGCTGCCCGGCCCAGGCCGAGACCGGGATCTGGATCATCGTCCAGCCGACGTAGAACACCGCAAGCCAGACGCTGAGCCAGGCC
>DASWWB010000003.1:0-6804 GCA_036406115.1 Herpetosiphonaceae bacterium | reverse complement strand
GGCGGCCAGCTCGATCGCCAGCGGCAGGCCGTCGAGCTGCGCGCAGATCTCGATCAGCGCCGGCACCTGCTCGGGGGGCAGGGTCCAATCGCTTTTCGCCAGCTGGGCGCGCTCGATGAACAGGCGCAGGGCGTCGAAGCGGCCGGCCTCCTCCGGCGAGCAGGGCGCCGCGCGATCGGGCAGGGCCAGCGGCGGGACGAAAAACGAGCGCTCGCCGGGCAGGCCTAACAGCTCGCGGCTGGTGGCCAGGACCCGCAGCCCGTCCGCCGCCGCCAGCAGCCGGCCGACGAACGGCGCCGCGCCCAGCACCTGCTCGAGGTTATCGAGCACCAGCAGCAGGCGCCGGCCGGCCAGATACTCGAACAGCGCCGCCTCCAGCCCCACGCCGGTGGCCTCCTTGACGCCAAGCGCCTGGGCCACCGCCGACGGCACAAGCTGCGGATCGCTGACCGAGGCCAGCGCCACGCCCTGCACGCCGTCGGGGAAATCGTCGGCCATGCGCAGCGCCACCTGCTGGCTCAGCCGCGTCTTGCCAATCCCGCCGGGGCCGACCAGCGAGACCAGCCGCGCGTCCGGCCGGAGCAGCAGCTCGCGGACGGCGGCGCACTCGGCGGCGCGGCCGACAAAGAGCGTCGAGGCTGCCGGCAACGCCGCCGGGTTCGACTCGGGGACCAGCAGGGGCGGGAATTCGGCGGGCAGATCCGGCGCCTGGAGCTGGAACAGCCGCTCCGGCTCGGCCAAGCCGCGCAGCCGTCGCTCGCCCAGGTCGCGCAGGCTGGCGGACGGCGGCAGCTCCGGGCCGAGCTGCTGCTGGAAGGACTGCGAGAGCAGCAGCTGGCCGCCGTGGCCGACAGCCAGGATGCGGGCGACCCGGTTGAGCGACGGGCCGAAATAATCGTCGTCGCGGCGCTCGGCGGGGCCGGCATGCAGCGCCATGCGCGCGCGCAGCGGCCCCGGCTCGCCCCACTCGGCGCCAAGCAGCGCGCGCTGGCCTGCGAGCGCCGCCGCCACCGCCGCCCCGGGCGCGTCGAACACCGCGCAGCAGGCGTCGCCCATCATCTTGAAGACCCGGCCGCCATGCTCCTGGATGGCGCCGCGCAGCAGCCCGTCGTAGCGCTGCAACGCCGCCGGCAGCGCGGCGGGTAAGCGATCCCACAGCTGCGCGCAGCCCTCGACGTCGGCGAACAGAAAGGCGAGCATGGCGTCTGTCATCAGTGGCTCCTCCAGGCGGATGCGGCGGAATGATACTACGGGCGCCAGGAGGCTGCAATCAGGGGTTTTAGGGGTCGGGGATCAGGGGTCGGGCCGGACGGCAGGACCGGCGGGCGCCGCCCGAGCGTTGACGCCGCCCAAGGCTTTAGTCAGTAGGCTGATTGAAAAGCCTCCCCTGCCCCCTGATCCCTGCCCCCTAAGATCCCCTGGCCTGCAACTTGCCTTTGCGTCACGGACACACTGCAAAGGAATCAATGCAATGCGGCAAACACAAGAGCCATACGCGCCGGCGGACGGAGAGCTGCCGGGGGCGGCGCGGCGGTTCGCCGCCAGCCAGTGGTTCAGCGGGCTGACTCGGCTGGGCTACGCGGCTAAGGGGATCGTGTACCTGCTGATGGGCTGGCTGGCGATCCTGACCGCGCTCGGCTACCGGGCGGGGGCCAACGACGCCCAGACCAGCTTGCAGATCATCGGGCGCCAGCCGGCGGGGCCGCTGCTGCTGAGCGTGATCGGCGCCGGTCTGGCGGGCTACGCGCTTTGGAACGGGCTGCGGGCGATCGGCAACTTCGAGGGTATGGGGCCGTTCTGGCGGCTGGGGCGGGCGGGACGGCTGCTAGCCTACGGCGGGTTGGCGGTGGCGGCGTTCCGGCTGGCGGCGAGCGGCCGGGCGGCGGCGGCGGGAATCGCCTCCAGCGACAGCGCCGCCCGTCACTGGAGCGCGCAGGCGCTCAGCCAGCCGTTCGGCGTCTGGCTGCTGGCGGCGGCGGGATTGACCGTGATCGGCGTCGGGCTGTGGCAGTTCTATCTGGCCTGGCTGGCGCGCTTCCGGGACGAGCTGGATCTGGAGTCACTGTCGCCGCGCCGGCGGCGGTGGCTGGTCGCGTTCGGGAGGGTGGGACTGGCGGCGCGGGGCGCGGTCTTCGGCCTGATCGGCGGCTTCCTGCTCAACGCGGCCCTGCGCCACGACCCGCGCGAGGCGCGGGGGCTGGGCGGCGCGCTGAACGAAATCGCCCGCCAGGACTACGGCCAGCTGGCGCTGGCGGCGGTGGCGGCGGGCCTGGTCTGCCACGGCCTCTACAGCTTGGGCGAGGCCCGCTACCACCGCTTGGCGGGGCCGCGCGAGGCGCCGGCGCCGGGCGCTTAGGCGGCGCCGAGGGCGTGATAGACCTGAGCCGCGGCGCCGAGCAGGCCGACGTGATCGCCGAGCTGGGTCGGCACCACCGGGACCTGGCGGTAGCCGGGCAGGGCGCGGGCGGCGATCTCGGCGCGGGCCGGCCCGAGGATGCGCTCGCCCAGATTGGAAACCCCGCCGCCGACGAAAATAGCTTGCGGGCTGTAGAGGTGGAGCAAATTGACGAACGCGATGCCGCACCAGCGGCCGGCCTGTTCGATCAGCCCGGCGGCGAAGGCGTCGCCCGCCTCGGCGGCCTGCTCGATGTGGTGGGTCGTGACCGTCTCGGGCGTGGCGAGCTGGCTCAGCGCCGTGGCGACACCCGCGCGCAGGCCGGCGGCGGCCTCGCGGGCCAGCGCCGTGCCCGAGGCCAGCGACTCCCAGCAGCCGTGGTTGCCCTCGACACCGCAGGGCGGGCCGTCGTGCTTGAGCACCATGTGGCCGACCTCGGCGGCCAGCCCCGAGTAGCCGAGCAGCGGGTGGCCGTCGACCACGACGCCGCCGCCGATGCCGGTGCTGATCGTGATGTAGACGAGGTTGCGCATGCCCCGGCCGCCGCCAAACCGCCACTCGCCGACCGCCGCCAGGTTCGCATCGTTGCCGATCACCACCGGCCAGCTGGCATGGGCCTGCACCGCGTCGCGCAGCGGGAAATTGTTCCAGCCTGGCATGTTGGGGGCCGTGATCACAATCCCGGCCTCGGGGTCGAGCGGGCCGGGGGCCGCGACGCCGACGCCGAGGATGGTCGCATCAGGGCTGGACTCGCGCATCGCAGTGATCAGCTCCGCGATCCGCCCGACCACCGCCTCCGGTCCTTCGTGGGCCAGGGTCGGCACCCGGCGGTGCGTGAAGATCGTCCCCTCCGAGTCGACCAGGGCGGCCCGCAGGTGCGTCCCGCCCAGATCAATGCCGATTGCGTAGTCCATGCCAGCCCTTTCTATCCGCGATTGACGGCGCCATTATAGCATACGGGTCGCCTATTCCGCGTCCCGGGGCTGGTTTGCCGCTGGATGCGGCGTATGCTATACTCGGCCCGATTTGTGGAGCGTCCCCCCGCGGGAACGGTGCAATCTGGAGAGCCGAATGAAGCTGCGACACAGCGCCAAAACCGATGTCGGCAGAAGCCGCGAGGTCAATCAAGATCAATTCGGCGTGGGCGAGCTGCTGCCCGACGGCAGCCAGCTATTCGTCATGTGCGATGGCATGGGCGGGCACATGGCCGGCGAGGTCGCCAGCCAGACCGCCGTCCAGACGGTGCTCGAAACCTTCCAGACGATTCCCGGCCCCGACCGCCCCGCCGCCCTCACCGAAAGCCTCCTCACCGCCAACAAGGTGGTCTACGAGCGCGGACGCGGCAACATGGGCACGACGGCGGTGGTCCTGCTGCTCTACAAAAACATCGCCTTCATCGCCAACGTGGGCGACAGCCGCGCCTACCTGGTCCGCGGCGGCCAGCTGCGCCAGCTGACGATCGACCATTCGTTCGTCGAGGAGCAGGTGCGGGCCGGCATCCTGACCCGCGAGCAGGCCAACGCCTCGAAGGTCAAGAACATCATCACCCGCGCCGTCGGCCACCAGCGCGATGTCCAGGTCGATGTGTTCCGCGAGGCGCTCCAGGTCGGCGATGTGTTCCTGCTCTGCTCGGATGGGCTCCACGGCTACGTCGACGAGCAGTCCTTCACCAAGATCCTGCTCGACAATCCGCCTGAGGCGGCGACCAAGAAGCTGATCGACATCGCCAACGCCGCCGGCGGCCTCGACAATATCACCGCCGTGGTGGTGACCATCGAGGAGCTTGACGCCGGCGCCAGCGACGATCCGCTGCTGGCCTCGCTCCTGGCCCAGACGCCCCGCCCGACAATCATGCTCCCCGAGACCGCCGATGAGGCCGCCGCGACCGGCCCGACCGGCACCGCCAAAATGCCGGTGATGCGCGACGATCCGCTCGGCCCCGCCGCCACGCTGGCGCCGGTCGCCGTCACCGCCCCGCTGCCCGCCGCCGCCATCGCGGATCCGCAGCGCGCCGCGCCGCCGCCCACCGAAACGACCGCCGACCCGCCAGCCGATCCGCCCAGCCCCGCCCGCGAGCGCGGCCTCACGCTCTGGGGCGCGCTCGGCTCGCTGCTGGTGCTGGCGATGATCGCCGGCGGCCTCTATGTCTTCCAGATCCCGCCCTTCGATTTCAACCGCGCCGCCGCGCCGGTCACCGCCAGCCCGGCCCCGTCGCCGACCCTCATCCCGACGGTCACCTCGGTGCTTTCCGGCACCACGACGCTGCCTGCGACCCCAATCTCAGGCACGGAGACGATCTCCGCCACAACCCCGCCAGCCACCGGCACGCCCGCCGTGACTATCACGCCGTAAGCGCGCGGCGCCGCGCAGGAAGGGCGATCAGCATGGACGAACGATCGTTGGTCAAGGACTGGATCGATGCGATGCCCGATGACACCGCCCGGCCCGACTACCAGGCGGCCTGCGCCGAGCAAGCCCTTGTCTTCCTCCAGCGGCTCAAGGAGGCGGCGACAGCCGGCGCGGTGCGCTGGCATCGCTACAGCTACTGGCGCTCCATGATTATGTTCTTTATCGGCGAATGAGAATCGAAACCGCCCGGCAAGGTGCCGGGCGGTTTCGGCGTTTCGCGGCGCCTACTCCGGGATCTCGAACACCTGGCCGGGATGGATCAGGTCGGGGTTGCTGATCTTGTCGCGGTTGGCCTCGTAGATCCGCTTCCACTGCATCTCATCGCCGTAGTGGCGCTGGGCGATCCGGCGCAGCGAGTCGCCGGGGACCACGGTGTAGGTGCGATGGGCCTGCTGCGGCTGCGGCGCCGCCTGGGGCGCGCTCTGGGTGCCGAGCTGATGCTCCAGCTCGTTGACCCGGTTGCGCAGCCGGTCGAGTTCGGAATCATCGGCCTGGCCTGCCGGCTTGAGCGCCGGCGCCGACGGCGCAGACTGGGGCACGCTCTGCTGCTGGACGCCGCCTGGGCGCTGCTGGGCCTGCTGCGCCTGCTGGGCGGCGTCGCGCACCACATCGTGCAGCCGGTCGGTGAACGAGCCGCTGGAGCCCGCCGTGCCCTGGCGCTGCTGGACCTCGGCCTTGGCCTCGTTGGCTTTCTCGCTCAGGCGCTCGGCCATCGAGGTTTGATCGTTATGGCGCGGGTCGGTGGCCGGGCTCTGCTGCTTGTCGTCATCGTCGTCGCGGCCGAACAGCCCGCCCACGAAATCCTTGGTGTACTCGACGATGCCCTTGTCGTGCGGGCGCTCCTCGCCGCCTTGCTGAGATTGCTGGGATTGCTGAGACTGCTGGGTCTGCTGGCCTTGCTGTTTCTCATCATCGTCATCGCGGCCGAACAGCCCGCCGACAAAGTCTTTCGCGTACTCGCCGAGGCCTTTGTCACGGGGTTTCTGCTCGTTTTCGTTGGCCATGTCAGAATCCTCCTTGCTGTTTGATCAGGGCCGGATCGGGCTTGACAGCGCTCCCGCCGGCCGCGCCACGCCCGGCGGGGCGGCGCTCCTGCTTCCATCTAAGCAGGATACGTGCCGCAGAGCCCGCCTGGCCGATCGGCGCCGGCCCGGCTTCAGAGCACCGGATGGTTCTCGGGCGCGACGCCGCTCTCCCAATATTCCTGCTTGTCGAGCTGGGCGGCGCCCTCGCTGTCGTCGTGGGGCTGGCTGGTGGGCAGGGCGCGGTCGAACAGCGCCAGGATGCGCTCGCGCAGCAGGCGGCGGCTCTCGGCGCCGGTCTGGGGAGCGGCGAGCACGGCGGCGGCTAGGCCGAGCAGGAAATAGCGGGCGGCCGCCCAGGCGGTTTTGAACGTGTGGCCAATCATCGTCGGTCCTCCTTATGCAACGCGGTCTTTCAATCGATCCCAGGCGCCTTCCGTGCGCCCGGCGGCCTCGCCAGCCAGGTCGCCGATGCGCTCGGTCAGCGCTGCGGCGCGCTCGCGGATCAGAGCGATCTTGCTGCGGCGACGCAGCGCGGGCAGCCAGCGCAGCAGGGCCAGGCCCAGCAGCGCGCCGGCGCCCAACCCGGCGGTCACCAGCCAGGGCTGGCGCGGCCGGGGTCGGGTTGTCGTGGTCATGCCAACCTCCCAAGGGCTAGCGGCGTTGGAATTGCCGCCTGAAGATCATCCAGCTCAGCATAAACGATACCAGGGCGATCCCGCCCAGCCAGGCGTAGGCCGAGGCCGAGGGCGGCTGGCCGAGCAGCAGCAGCTGCTGGAACGAGCGGATGCCATGGGTCACCGGCAGCGCGTCGGCGATGCCCTGGACCACATCAACGAACGATTTCAGCGGGATGAAAAAGCCGCTGAAAAACACCGAGAGCAGTAGCAGCAGCATCGAGAACTGCACGGCCTGGCTGTCCGAGCCGACCAGCGCCGAGATCAGGAAGCCCCAGCCCAGCGAAGCGACCACCACCAG
>DASWWB010000002.1:0-1537 GCA_036406115.1 Herpetosiphonaceae bacterium | reverse complement strand
CGGGCGGGAGCGAAGGGAGCGCCAGGCGAATCAGCTGATTCGCCTGGCGCTCCCTTCGCTCCCGCCCGCTCTCAGGTCGCCTCAGCTTCCCCAGGCGCCGGCTTTCAGCAGGCGTCAGCCCGGTTTCACGCCCCCGTTCTCGCCCGCGCCCGCGGCGCTTGCTAGCATGGCGGAGTATTCGCCTTGGGCGCCAGCCGCGCCCGCAACCACACGGAGACAATCCCATGCATCAATCGCGTCTGATCGGACGGAGCCTGGCGGCGCTGCTGCTGGCGGCGCTGTGGGCGGGAGCCGGCCTCGCCGCCCCGCGCGCCCAGGCCCAGGGCCAGCGCTGCTTCCCCGAAACGGGCCAGTGCGTCAGCGGGCGGTTCCTGGGCTACTGGGAGCGGCAGGGCGGACTGGCGGTGTTCGGCTACCCGGTCACGGCGGCGGTCGAGGAGCGCAACCGCGACACCGGCGCCACCTACCTGACCCAGTGGTTCGAGCGCGCCCGCTTCGAGCTGCACACCGAGAACGCCGCGCCCTACGATGTGCTGCTCGGCCGCCTCGGCGACGATCTGCTGGTCAAGGCCGGGATCGACTGGCGGACCTTGCCGCCAGGAGCCGGGCCGCAAGCAGGCTGCCGCTGGTTCGCCGAGACCGGCCGCAATGTCTGCACCCAGAGCGGCAACCTGGGCTTCAAGCAGTACTGGGAGGCGCACGGCCTGGAGTTCGACGGCCAGCGCGGCACCAGCCCGGCCGAAAGCCTGGCGCTGTTCGGCCTGCCGCTGACCGAGCCGAAGATGGAGACCAACTCCTCGGGCGACACGGTCCTCACCCAGTGGTTCGAGCGCGCCCGCTTCGAGTGGCACCCGAACAACCCCGACCAGTTCAAAGTCCTGCTCGGCCTGCTGGGCAACGACGCCCGCATCCCGATCGTCCGCACGCAGCAGCCGGGCCTGGCGGGCCGCCTGCTCATCCTCGAGAGCGGCGCCGTGTACGAGGCCAGCGCCGACGGCAGCCGCATCCGCTGGCTGACGGGCACCGGCAACGGCGAGTTCGGCGTGTCGCGCGACGGGCGCTTCATGGCCAGCGCGTCCGAGGGCGTCTGCGGCGCGGAGCGGATGTGCGTGAAAGATCTGCCCAGCGGCGGGACGACGGTCCTGCACTATGACACCAGCGCCGGCTCCTTCGCCTGGTCGCCCGACAACAGCAAGCTGGCCTATGTCAGCGGGCGGGAGGAGCGGCGCGGGCTGTACGTGTATGATCTGGCCACGGCGACCGAAATCTTGCTCGCGCCGGGCCGGGCCGAGGCGATGCCGTCGCATCCGAGCTGGTCGCCTGACGGCAAGCGCCTGGTGTTCTCGATGGTCTACGGCGAGGACGGCATCTATCTCATCAACGCCGACGGCAGCGGGCGCCAGCAGATCGCCCCGCACGGCTCGCTGCCCAACTGGTCGCCGGACGGCGCCCGGATCGCCTACTCGGCGCCGGCCTTCGCCAGCTCCACCATCGCCGTCGTCGAGGTGGCGACGCTGCGCGAGGCGCGGCTGCCCGG
>DASWWB010000001.1:0-6045 GCA_036406115.1 Herpetosiphonaceae bacterium | reverse complement strand
GTCAGCTTCGAGCTGGAGCGCGGCACGCTGACCGTCGTCACCGGCAGGGTCGGCGCCGGCAAAACCACGCTGCTGCGGGCGCTGCTGGGGCTGCTGCCCGCCGACGCCGGCGCGGTCGCATGGAACGGCGCGCCGGTGACTGATCCGGCCGACTTCTTCACGCCGCCGCGCGCCGCCTACACGCCCCAGGTGCCGCGCTTGTTCAGCGGCAGCCTGGAGGAGAACATCTTGCTCGACTGGCCGGCGGACAGCGCGCAGATCGGGCGCGCCGTCGAACTGGCGGCGCTGGACCGCGACCTGGCCGACATGCCCGACGGCCTGGCGACGATTGTCGGCGCCAAAGGCATGCGGCTGTCAGGCGGCCAGGTCCAGCGGGCGGCGGCGGCGCGCATGCTGGTCCGCGAGCCGGAGCTGCTGGTGTTCGATGATCTGTCGAGCGCGCTGGATGTCGAGACTGAGCGCCAGCTCTGGGAGCGGCTGCTGGGCCAGGAGCGGCGCACCTGCCTGGTCGTCTCGCACCGCCGGGCGCTGCTGCGGCGCGCCGATCAGATCCTGGTGCTGAAGGACGGGCGGCTGGCGGCCAGCGGCCGGCTTGACGAGCTGCTGGAGCGCTCGCCCGAGATGCGCGAGCTGTGGGAGGGCGCCGAACAGCCGGCCGAGCCCGCGCTGAGCGAATCAGCCCCGGCATGACAATCTTGAGGAGAAGCGGCGATGAGCGATGAAACAGCGATTCTGGCGGCGGCGCGGGCGGCGGGGCGGTTGTTCGACGTGGTGGGGGCGGTCATCGTGCAGGGCGGCAGGGCGCTGATCGTCCAGCGGCCGCCCGAGTCGTGGATGGGCGGCTATTTCGAGCTGCCGGGCGGCAAAGTCGAGCCGGGCGAGACGCTGGCGGCGGCGGTGGCCCGCGAGGTCGGCGAGGAGACCGGGCTGGCGCCGCTGGCGGTCGGCGCCTACCTGGGCTGCTTCGACTACGACAGCAGGGGCGGCAAGCCCTGCCGCCAGTTCAATTTCATGGTCGAGGCCGCGCCGGGCGAGATCGCGCTGCAAGAGCACATCGCCTTCGCCTGGCTGGCGCCGGATGAGCTGGAGCGCTACCCGATCTCGCCCGAGGTGGCGTCGGTCCTGCGCGGGCTGCCAGGCTGGTGAGAGCGGCGAGCAGCCCTTCGGCCCGCGGCCGCCAGACCCGCCCCGGCTCACTCGGCGGGCATCGGCGGGATCTGGGCCGGGTCGTAGACCGTGAAGCCGAGCGCGGCGCCGAGCGCGGCCATGCGGCGCAACGCCAGCTCGGACAGCCGCACCTCGGCCGATGGGCCGCCGGGAGCAAGTTCGTAGCCCAGATTGAACTCGCGCCGCTCGCAGCGCTCCCAGTGCTCGCGGACGCCTGCCGGCAGCCCTTCAATCAGATCGCAAAAACCGAGGATCGTCTCCTCGGCCCCGAGATCGCACTGCGAAAGCTCGAACGAGGCGTGGAAGCGCCCCGCGTGCTCATCATCCCGCAGCACAATGACCTCGTCGCCCAGGCCGGCGACGAGCGGCGCCAGCGACTCGGCGGAGCGAATCTCCAGATCCACATTGAGATACGACAGATCCATGCACACCTCCGGGGCGCGCCGCCTTGGCCCAGCGCCCCGGCGTCCGGGCGGCCCCGCCAACCATGCTATCATTGACAGCGACCGGCCGATGCGTTCGCAGCCGCAAAGGAGCATGGCATGGAAAGCCCGAGCATCTATCTGCCCATGGATCGCCGGCAGGCGCTAGCCGGCGGCCATGAGCTGCCGGAGCACACCCGGGGCGCGGTGCTGTTCGCCGACATCTCGGGCTTCACCCTGCTGACCGAAGCCCTGGCCCGCGAGCTAGGGCCGCGCCGGGGCGCCGAGGAGCTGACCCACCAGATCAACCAAGTGTACGACGGGCTGGTGGCCGAGGTCGACCGGCTCGGCGGCAGCATCGTGGGCTTCAGCGGCGACGCCATCACCTGCTGGTTCGACGGCGACGACGGCTTGCGGGCGACGGCCTGCGCCCTGGCGATGCAGCGCACTATCGACCAACTGGAGGAGATTCGCTCGCCCGGCGGCCAGCGGATCGCGCTGGCGCTGAAAGCCGCCGTGGCGGCCGGTCCGGTCCGGCGCTTCACGGTGGGCGATCCCGCGATCCAGGTCGCCGACGTGCTGGCGGGCGAAAGCCTGGCGCGCATGGCCGCCGCCGAAAACCTGGCCCGGCGCGGCGAAGTCGTGCTAACCGCCGAGACCGCCGCCGCGCTGGGCAAGCGGGCCGAGATTGAGGAGTGGCGCGGCGAAGGGCCTGGCCGGATCGCGATCGTCGACCGGCTGCGGGTGGCGGTGCGGGCGGCGCCATGGCCGGCGCTGGAGCCGGGGAGCCTGGGCATCGAGCAGATCCGGCCCTGGCTGCTGCCGTCGGTCTATCAGCGCCTCCAGCTCGGCCAGGGCGAATTCCTCGCCGAGCTGCGGCCGGCGGTGGCGATGTTCATCCACTTCGGCGGCATCGACTACGACCGCGACCCGGCCGCCGGCAGCACGCTCGACGCCTACGTGCGCTGGGTCCAGGGCATCCTGGCGCGCTACGCAGGCAATCTGATCCAAATCACGATCGGCGACAAGGGCTCCTATCTCTACGCGGCCTTCGGCGCGCCGATCGCCCATGAGGACGACGCGCTGCGAGCCGCCTCATGCGCCCTGGAGCTGCGCGCGCCGCCGCCCGAGCTGCGGGCGATCACCCGCACCAGCATCGGCATCAGCCAGGGCCAGATGCGGGCCGGGGCGTACGGCGGCGCCACCCGCCGCACCTACGGCATCCTGGGCGACGACGTCAACCTGGCGGCCCGGCTGATGCAGCACGCCGCCGACGGCCAGATCCTGGTCAGCCAGCGCTGCCGGCAGGCGCTGGCCGAGCATTTCGCGCTGGAGGAGCTGCCGGCGCTGCGGGTCAAGGGCAAGGCCAAGCCGGTGGTGGTCTACAGCCTGGGCGAGGCGCGCCGCCAGCAGTCGCTGCGGGTCCAGCGCTACGCCCTGCCGCTGGTCGGGCGCCAGGATGAGCTGGCGGCGGCCCGCGAGCGGCTGGGGCTCGCCCGGGCCGGGCGCGGCCAGATCATCGGCGTCACCGGCGAGGCCGGGATGGGCAAATCGCGGCTGGTGGCCGAATGCACCGGCGCGGCGGTCGCTGACGGCTTCGCGGTCTACGGCGGCGCCGGCCAGTCCTACGGCGCCGCCACGCCCTATCTGATCTGGCAGCCCTTGCTCCAGGGCTTTTTCGGCCTGGAGCAGGGGATGAGCCTGGAGCGCCAGATCGAGCGGCTGGAGCGGCAGGTGGCGGCGATCAACCCGGCGCTGCGGGCCCGCGTGCCGCTGCTCGGCACCGCCCTCAATCTCGCCATCCCCGAGACCGCGCTGACCGGCTCGCTGGACGCCAAGCTACGCAAAGCCTCGCTGGAGGCGCTGATCGTCGACTGCCTGCGCGACGCCACCCGCCGCGCGCCGCTGCTGCTGGTCTTCGAGGACAGCCACTGGATCGATCCGCTCTCGCGCGACCTGCTGGAGGCGGTGGCGCGGGCCAGCAGCGACGTGCCGCTGGCGCTGCTGCTGGCCTATCGCCCGCTCGCCGCCGAGCAAAGCCAGCCGCTCGCGCTCGCCGGCCTGCCCCACGCCGCCGAGATCATCCTGACCGATCTTTCGGCGGCCGAGGCCAGCGAGCTGATCGGACTCAAGCTGCGGGCCTTCGCCGCCAGCGCCGCCGCCTTCCCGCCCGAGTTCCTGGAGCAGATCCTGGCCCGCGCCCAGGGCAACCCGTTTTACATCGAGGAGCTGCTGAACTATCTCCACGACCAGGGCTTCGACGCCGGCGATCCCCAGGCCCTGGCGGGGCTGGAGCTGCCGGCCAGCCTGCACAGCCTGATCCTCGGCCGCATCGACCAGCTCAGCGAGCAGCAGAAAATCACGCTCAAGGTCGCCAGCATCCTCGGGCGCTCTTTCCGCACTGATTGGCTGTGGGGCTACTATCCGCAGCTCGGCGACCGCGAGCAGCTGCGGCGCGACCTGCGGCTGCTCAGCGCGCTGGACCTGACGCCGCTCGACACGCCCGAGCCGGACGAAGCCTATATGTTCAAGCATATCGTCACCCAGGAGGTGGCGTACGAGAGCCTGGCCTACGCGACCAGGGCCGCGCTCCACGAGCAGTTCGCCGCCTTCCTGGAGCGCAGCGCCCAGGCCGGCGGCCAGCAGGAGGTCGATCTGCTGGCCTACCACTACGGCCGCAGCCAGAACCAGGCCAAGCAGCGCGAGTACCTGCGCAAGGCCGCCGAAGCCGCCCAGGGCGCCTACGCCAATCAGGCGGCGATCGACTACTACCGCCGCCTGCTCGACCTGCTCGACGAGCCCGGCCAGCTCGAAACCCTGGCCGAGATCGGCACGCTGCTGATCCGCGCCGGCGCCTGGGCCGAGTCCGGCGCCACCTACGAGCGGGCGCTGCTGCTGGCAGACCGGCTGGGCGACCGCGCCGCCAGGATGCGATGCCTCCAGTCGCTGGCGACGCTCCAGATCAAGCAGGGGCGCTACCCCGAGGCGCTGGAGCGAGCGACGGCGGCCAGGCATCTGGCGGCCAAGCTCGGCGACCCGGCCGGAATCGCCGAGGCGCTCTACAGCCTGGCGACGATCGCCGGATACCAGGGCCGCTACCAGCCGGCCAGCGCCTACTACGAGGAGTGCCTGGCCTTGCGCCGGCGGATCAACGACCCGGCGGCGGTGGCGGTCTCGCTGCAAGGCCAGGCCAGCGTCAGCTATTTCCAGGGCGATTTCGCCGCAGCCCAGCGGCTGATGGAGGAAAGCCTGGCGATGCGCCGCCAGCTGGAAGACAAGCCCGGCATCGCCACCTCGCTCGGCGCGCTGGCCAGCGTCGCCCTCAGCCGCGGCGACTACGGCCGGGCCCGCGATTTCACCGAGGAGAGCCTGATCCTTGAGCGCGAGATGGGCAACAAGGCCGGCATCGCCTTCGCGCTGCACTCGCTGGCCAGCATCGCCGAGGCGCAGGGCGAGAGCGAGCGCGCCGGGGCGCTCTACCTGGAGAGCCTGGCGCTGCGCCGCGAGCTGGGCAACCGGCTCGGCATGGCCAACTCGCTGCTCAAGCTGGGCGAGATCGCCCGCGCCGGCGGCGACTACGCCCGGGCCCAGGATTGGTACAACGAAAGCCTGGCGATCTTCAGCGAGCTGGGCAACCGCTCGAATATCGCCTGGCTGCTCCACAATCTCGGCTATGTCCAGAGCCACCAGGGCCGCGACGGGTCGGCGCGCCAGCTGTTCGCGGCGGGGCTGGAGATGTTCCGCGAGCTTGAGGACAAGAGCGGCGTCGCCTCGTGCCTGGCGGGCGTGGCCGGCATCCTCGGCCGGGCCGACGCCGCCGACTCCCGGCTGCGCGGCGCCCGGCTGCTGGGCGCCGCCGAAGCCCTGCTTGACGCGCTCGGCGCGCCGCTCGACGCCGCCGATCGCCAGGACTACGAGCAGACCGTCGCCCTGCTGGAGCGCAGCCTGGCGCCTAAGGCGCTCCGCGAAGCCCGGGCCGTCGGCCGCGCCCTGGCGCCGGAGCAGGCGATCGCGCTGGCATCCGCCCCGCCGGAGTGAGCCGCCGCTTCATCGCTTCTTCACAGCCGGCGGCTAGAGTCAGCCCATCGCCGCCAGTCGCGGCCCCGCGCCGCCAACCCAAAGGAGCGAGATCGGCATGACATACCGCCTGCGCCGCCTCCTGTCCGCCACAATGCTGCTGGCCGCCGCGTTCCCATCTCCCGGCAGATCGCCCGCCACCGCCGCGCCACGCCAGGCCGCGCATCCCGCTGCCAACTGCGCCGGCTTCGCCGTCAGCGGCAACCCGCAAGCCGCCGCCGGCGCGACCTGGACCTACCGCTCGACCGACGACGGCGTCGAGTACGCCCTGGAGGGGGTGCTGTTCGTCCCGGCCGGCGCCGGCCCGTTCCCGGCGGCGCTGGTCAGCCACGGCAAGGGCGGCACGCCGCGCGGCTACAGCGCGACCATCGCCAGGACC